>CAZBFL010000165.1:0-2862 GCA_964491175.1 uncultured bacterium | reverse complement strand
TGGAGCGAGGAAAAGAAATTTCAGACCTGGCTGGAAATTGAACTGGCGGTCGTCGATGCCTGGTCTTCGCTGGGCAAGGTTCCGGTTAAAGCCGCAAAAGAGATAAGAAAGAAAGCCGCCTTTGAAACAAGCCGGATTGCGGAATTGGAAAAAGAGACCCACCACGACGTGGTTGCCTTTATTGAGACGGTTTCCGAAAAGATCGGGCCGCTTTCGTCGTATTTTCATCTCGGTTTGACTTCTTCCGACCTGTTGGATACGGCCAACGCGCTTATTTTAAAAGAATCCGCTTCTATCCTGATTGCCGGTTTGGAGGAGTTGAAGGACGTCTTTTCTTTGAATGCTTCTTTATACAAAGAGACTATTCAAATCGGGCGTACTCACGGAATTCACGCGGAACCGATCAGCCTTGGTTTAAAGTTCTGCGGCTTTTACGCCGAAACGGAACGGTCGTTGGCACGTTTGGAAAGGGCGCGGGCGGAGATTTCGGTAGGTAAAATCAGCGGCGCGGTCGGTACCTTTGCCCACCTCTCTCCGAAGGTGGAAGAGTATGTCTGCCGTAAATTAGACCTGCGGCCGGAACCGGCGGCAACCCAGGTTGTATCCCGGGACCGTTACGCCGAATATCTCTGTCAGTTTGCGGTGGTCGGCGCCTCCCTGGAGCGGTTTGCTTTGGAAATCCGGCACCTGCAGCGGACCGAAGTGGCGGAGGCGGCGGAACCATTCGGCGCCGGGCAAAAAGGTTCTTCGGCGATGCCGCACAAACAAAATCCCATCCTTTGTGAGCGTATCTGCGGACTGGCCCGCATCTTAAGAGCAAATGCGGTGGCTGCCCTGGAAAACGTGGCGCTCTGGCACGAACGCGATATCAGCCATTCTTCGGTGGAGCGGGTTATTCTGCCGGACAGCGCCATATTGCTGGATTACATGATTTATCTGGCGATCAGAATCTTTTCAGGGTTGAGGGTGGACCTGGACCGAATCAAGGAAAACCTTAACTTGACCGGCGGTCTTATCTATTCCCAGCGTGTTCTTTCGGAGTTGGTCGGCAAAGGGCTGAGCCGGCCGGAGGCCTACAAACTGGTCCAGCAAAATGCGCTGGCGGCAATAAAAGAAAAAGGTGATTTCCGGCAGAAATTGAAAAATGACTTGCGAGTGAAGAAATATTTGAAGCCGGCCGAAATCGATGCTCTTTTTGACCCGGGCTATTTTTTGTGCCACCAGGATTACATCTATAAGCGCGTTTTTAAGACAAGAGTAAAATAAAGATTATGGTGGATAACAAACAAGACATGCAGCCGTTCTGGCACACAACCAGCCACATCCTTGCCCACGCGGTTAAGGATTTATACCCGGAAGTAAAATTGGGCGCCGGACCGGCGATTGAAAACGGTTTTTACTATGATTTTTACCGGCCGCAGCCTTTTACGCCGGAAGACCTGAAGCGGATTGAAATCAGGATGAAGGAGATTGCGGCGGCAGACCTGCCGGTGGTCCGGGAAGAGAAAGAACGGAAAGAAGCGGAGGTTCTTCTTCAAAAAAACGGAGAGAAGTTCAAACTGGAAATTTTAAGCGAAATCGCCGACGGCAAGGTTACTTTTTACCGCCAGGGCGAATTTGTTGATTTATGCGCCGGTCCGCACCTGGAATCTACCGGAAAAGTCAAAGCGCTTACCCTTCTTTCCGCAGCGGCCAGTTACTGGCGGGCCGATGAAAAGCGGGAGAGCATGCAGCGCATTTACGGAATTTCGTTTCCCGAGCAGACTGCTCTGGATGAATACCTGAAACGGTTGGAAGAGATAAAAGAGCGCGACCACCGCCGACTGGGCGTGGAACTTGACCTTTATAGTTTCCAGGACGAGGCCGGACCGGGTTTTGTTTTCTGGCATCCCAGGGGGGCCGCTGTCAGGAGAGTTATCGAAGAGCACCTGATGCACGAACAACAGAAGCGCGGTTACCAGATTCTTTATACCCCACACCTGGCCGACGAACATCTCTGGGAGGTTTCGGGGCATCTCGGTTTTTACAAGGAAAATATGTTTCCTGCCCTGAAAATGGAAGACCAGCGGCTGCAGGTCAAGCCGATGAACTGTCCCGGTCACATCCTGATATACAAAAACCGGCGGCGCAGTTATCGGGAACTTCCGCTGCGGTGGGCGGAGTTAGGCACCGTTTACCGGCTGGAGAAGAGCGGGGTACTGCACGGTCTCTTGCGTGTTCGTGGCTTCACCCAGGACGATGCCCATATCTTCTGCCGTCCCGAGGATTTGAACGCGGAAGTTAAGGAAACGGTTTCTTTCACCCTTTACATGCTGCAGACTTTCGGTTTTTCAGAGTTCGAAACTTTTTTGAGTACCAGGCCGGAAAAATTCGTCGGTTCCGAAGGGAACTGGAAACGGGCCACAGCCGCCCTTAAAACAGCCCTGGAATCACTCGGTATAGAATATCAGGTGGACCCGGGCGCAGGCGTATTTTACGGACCCAAGATTGACATCAAGATAAAAGATGCGTTAGGCCGTTCCTGGCAGTGTTCTACCATTCAGGTCGATTTCAACCTGCCGGAACGTTTCAATCTTTCTTTTATGAATTCCGAAGGAAAGGAAGAACAGCCGACAATGATTCACCGGGCATTGCTGGGTTCCCTGGAGAGGTTTTTCGGAGTGTTGGTCGAACATTACAAAGGCGCTTTTCCGTTCTGGCTGGCGCCGGTGCAGCTGGCTGTTCTGCCGATTACCGAAAAGGAATCCGGTTACGCCCAAAAAATATTTGAGCGCTTGACGAAAGAAGGGTTTCGGGTTATGATTGATAACTCTGACGAAAAAATTGCCAAAAAGATCAGACGGGCGGAACTGGAAAAGATTC
>CAZBFL010000164.1:0-2899 GCA_964491175.1 uncultured bacterium | reverse complement strand
CGCCAGGATGGCGGTGATGGCGATGACCACCAGCAACTCAATCAAAGTGAATCCCTTTTTTCTCTCCATTTTCTTTGCCTCCTTTTACGGGAAAGGGAAAGACCCCTCTCCTTAATAAAGTTCTACCAAATCTATCCGCACAAGGGCAGATAACAGGGCGGGGAAAGAGAAGGGGAATCTACCGGCATTCAAAAAAACTCCGGCAAGATTAAAGGTCTTTCTCCAACACCCTGAAATTAAGGAATCCATAAAGGGCCGCTAAGTCAAGGTTATGTTAACGCTAACAATAATATACTACCGCAACTTTTCGCGTTTGTCAAACGGCAACGACCGAAGAACGCTTCAAAAGTGTTGCAGGCAGTAAAATCGCTTCTTTAAGCCTTTGCGGGTTTTTTATTTCAGACAGAATGATTTCGACCGCTTTTCTGCCAATCTCTTCAATAGGCTGAACCATCGTGGTTAAGGGCGGAACCGTAAACTCGCCGATTTCGTCTCCGGTAAAACCCGCAACGGATATCTTTTCGGGAACTTTAATTCCGTGCTCGGCCAAAGCCGCTAAAACACCGAACGCGATATAATCGTTAGCGCCGATAATAGCAGTAACGGAATTTTTTGAGTCAGCCAAAAGTCTTTTGGCCGCTTCATACCCGCCCTCGGCTCCGTATTTAGCGTAGAAGATAAACTTTTTATCAAAACTGAATTCGGCTTCAGTGAAAGCCGCCCGGTACCCTTCCAGACGGCGCTCGCTTGTATAGTGACCTTTCGGACCGGCAAAAAAAGCGATCCGGCGGTGACCCAATTGAAAAAAATGCTCAGTTAACTTTTTGACGCCCTCACGGTCGGCGGTTCCGATAAAAGAAAAACAGTTGTTTTTTGGGGGCACGTCAACAAACACAGCAGGAATATTTCTTTTTTTAAGTCGGTCAAGAATATTTCTTTGCAATACCATGTCAATAATTAAGCCATCAACCTGTCGGGCCAGGAGAAATTCAAAATTATCCAGCGTTAAGGAGTTTTGCCTGTTCTTTTGGCGTCCCTGGATGATAACGATATGATAATGCTCCTTACTACAACCTTCTTCGACGCTGGCCAAAAACCGGGCGTAATAGGTGTGCTGAAAAGTCGGCACAATAACCCCAATCGCCCCGCTCTTCTTGGTGCGCAACCCGGCCGCGATCAAGTTGGTTTGATAGTTAAGTTTACGACAGGCGGACAAAACCTTTCGGCAAGTCTTAGCTCTGATATGCGGAAAATTATTGAGTACCCGGCTGACGGTCATATGAGAAACACCGGCTTCTCTGGCAACTTCAGCAGTGGTTGCTCTTTTATTGTTCACGATAACATTAAATCACGTTCAAACCAAACCTGTCAAGCGCACCGGGATTTAGCGGCTAAGTGTTGTAATTTTTATTTACCCTTTTCTTGTTCAAGTAATTTGTTGCCTTCCGCAGTCATGTTTGCAATGGTTTGTTCCACAGACTGAAGGCCCATAAGCATCTTGTCTAATTCCGGACGATAGACGGTTTCCAGATATTGATCGCCCCAGGAAGTATAACTTTCCGCCATGAGCGTTTCGCCCTCAAACTGATCAATTATTATTTCAATACTGTCCGGCGGCGGGGTCAAGAAATATTTTTCGGCAGTAGCTTTATGGGCCGGAATACAGTTCTTACCCAAAAACTTTAGGCCTTCCGGGCCGCAGGCAAATTTTATAAACTCCCAAGCTTCCTGCGGATATTTGGTCCGGGAATAGATGGCCAGCGTATTGATACCGGGCGCCGATAACCGCTTCTTGCCTGGATATCTAGGGATGGGCGCGACATCCCACCTAAAATCCCTGATTTCACTCAAGGCCTGCAATTGAAAGGAGGATGCCAGATACATCGCAACCCGGCCGGTCATAAACATCTGCATGGCAGTCCGCCATTGTTCCGCCCGGGACAAGGCGGCGACTCTGGGAATCGCCTTATATTTATCCTGCAGGTCAACCAAAAACTGAAAGGCCTTTTTCGCTTCCGGGCTATCCAAAACGCATCGGGTAAGGTCATCGTCAAACCGCTTGGCTCCGAAACCAAGCAGAATGTCGTGGTCCGCCGGCAGGGTGGTCCCGTACTGCACTACCCGGCCATCTTTGGCTACGGTTAACTTCCGGGCGGTCCGGGCAAAATCATACCAGGTCATGCCCTCGGCCGGGTACGGCACACCCGCCTGGTCAAAGAGGTCTTTGTTGTAGGCGATCGCCCCCGCTCCCCAACTCATCGGAAAACCGTAAATATCCTCTCCCATGCCAAACTGAACCAGACGGAACATGCCGGGGAAATAGTCTTCGAAATCAATTTCGGACGCCTTGATATAAGGTGTCATTTCCAAAAGAGCGCCTCTTCGGGCCAGATCGTATATATTGGCGTTAAACCACATAAAGACATCCGGGGCTACTCCGCCGGCAATCGAAACCATGATCTTTTGGGAACTCCCGTCAGCCATTAATTTAACGGTAATTTGGTCCTGGCTTTTGTTGAAAGCATCCACGATCGCCTGGTGAGTGGCTACCTGGGCTGGCATTGTTTCATAAGTCATGTAATAAAGAACAATCTTTTTACCGGCTTCCTGTTGCCGGCAACCGAAACCGATTGCGGCAATCAGAATGAGCAAACTAAGACCAACAGAAATAGCTTTCCCTTTCATATCAAGCCTCCCTGAATCGAATACGGTTTTCCCGGATAACCGGCTGCCGGGTTGTTTTATCGATTACCGGTATTAAAAATTGGCATAATTGCCTTCCTCCCGCCAGACTTTTAATATCAATTCATACCGTTCCGGAGGCATCCCGGTATATATGCAGTTGCTGGTAGAAAAGATATAACCGCCCCCAGGCATTCCGGAACGCAAAGCATAACGG
>CAZBFL010000163.1:0-2930 GCA_964491175.1 uncultured bacterium | reverse complement strand
TCCTCAGACCCGGGCTTCAGGCGGGCTTAAAATTGGGCTGCCCGGTGAGGATTCGAACCTCAACGCCCAGCTCCAAAGGCTGGTGTGCTACCGTTACACAACCGGGCAAATGGTTTAATGCCTGAAATGGCGCTGGCCGGCCATAACCATTACCATCCCGTACTTTTCCGCAGCGGCCAGAACGTCGGCATCTTTCTTGGAACCGCCCGGATGGATTACAGAAGTCGCTCCTTCTTTGGCCACTACTTCCAGGGCGTCCGGAAAGGGGAAGAAAGCGTCGGAAGCCACTGCGGCTCCGGCGATGTCAAACCCGAAATCCTTTGCCCTGAAGACCGCGATTCTGGCGGAATCAACCCGGGACGTCTGTCCGGCGCCGATGCCGATGGTCTGGCCGCCTTTCACCAGGACGATAGCGTTGCTCTTGGTATATTTAGCCACCAGGTACGCAAACTTCATCTCTTCTAATTGGACCCCGTCCGGAGATTTGACGCTGACCACCTTCAACTCCGAAAAGAGGGTGGCGTCAACATCCTGGACCAGAAAACCGCCGCCGATCTTCCGGAAATCAAATTTCCCTCCTTCTTTCTTGGGCCAATTTAAACGCAATACGCGGATATCCGGCTTCTTTTTAAAGATGTCGAGAGCCGCCTTGCTGTATTCCGGGGCGATTATACACTCCATAAAACCGGTAATAACTTCAGATGCGGTATCTTCGGCTACCGGACGGTTGAGCGCCACGATGCCGCCGAATGCGCTGACCGGGTCGCAAGAGCGCGCTTTCTTGAAAGCGGTCAAAACATCCGGGCCGAGCGCGACGCCGCAGGGATTGTTGTGTTTCACAATCACCGCGGCCTCCGGGTCCAGTTCCCGCACCAGGGAAAAAGCGGCTTCCAGGTCAAGGTAGTTGTTGTAGGAAAGTTCTTTGCCCTGGAGTTGTTCGGCGTCAACCAGGAGCCCGGTCTCGGAACGGAAACTCTTTTCCCGGTAGAGGCCGGCTTTCTGATGAGGGTTTTCGCCGTAACGCAAATCCGCAACCTTTTCCAGCAGGAGCGAAATTCGGTCCGGAAAAGCCGGCGCCTCTTTTTCCCGGTTGAGATAAAGAGAGATAACCTTGTCGTACGCTGAGGTTCTGGCAAAGACCGCGGCGCCCAATTGTTGGGCTGTCTCTTTTGAAACCTTGCCCTTTTTTGTCTTCAGTTCGCTGATAATCGCCGGGTACTGGTCCGGGTCCGAAAGGACGACCACGTCCGAACTGTTCTTGGCGGCGGCCCTCAGGAGGCTGGGACCCCCGATGTCGATATTTTCAATGGCGGTTTCCAGGTCGGTTTCTTTTTTAGCCACCACCTTTTCAAATGGGTAGAGGTTGACGCAGACCAGGTCAATCGGCTTGACCGCTTCTTTTTCCAACTGCTTGCGGTGTTCCGGGATTTCCCGGCGGAAAAGGATGCCGGCAAAGATTTTAGGATGCAGGGTTTTTACCCTTCCGTCCAGCATCTCCGGAAACGCCGTCACTTCGGATACATCGGTCACCGGGATATTTGCTTCCCGCAGCGTTTTGGCGGTGCCGCCGGTGGAGATAATTTCCGCGCCGCATTCCACGAGCGCCCTGGCCAGGTCAAGGATGCCGGCCTTATCGGAAACGGAAAGGACTGCACGTTTAACCGTAATCATATTAGCCTCCGTGTAAATGCGGTGAATAGTGAATGTTTATCGGTAGGACAGGCGTCCCGCCTGTCTATTTTCCCACCAGAAGTAGGTAGAGTACCGCCATCCGGACTGCTACGCCGTTTTCCACCTGGGTCAGGATTACGGAGTTGCCGCATCCGGCGGCTTCCGAACTTATCTCCAGTCCCCGGTTCATCGGACCCGGGTGCATTATTAAAGCGTCCGGTTTTGCCCAGCGGAGCGTTTCGGCATTGATCTGGTAGCGCCGGCTGTATTCGCGCGGAGAAGGAAAATAGTTTTCCTTCTGGCGTTCCATCTGAATGCGCAGAACGTTGACTGCGTCGGCGTCTTCAAGCGCTTCTTTCAGGTCGTAGGTAACCCGGACGCCAACGCTTTCAATGCCCGGCGGGATAAGGGTCGGCGGCCCGCAGAGCGTAACGTGAGCGCCGAGTTTCAGCAATCCCCAGAGGTTTGAACGCGCCACCCGGCTGTGCCGGATATCGCCCAGGATGGTTACGTTGAGCCCTTTGATGCGGCCTTTCTTTTCCTTGAGGGTAAAGATGTCCAGCAGCCCCTGCGTCGGGTGTTCGTGGCTGCCGTCGCCGGCGTTGATGAAAGACGCTTTCAGCCTTTTGGCCAGGAACTCCACCACCCCGGCGCAGGAGTGGCGCACGATAAAGCAATCCATCTTCATCGCCTCAAGGTTTTCTCCCGTATCGAGGACGGTTTCGCCTTTTACCAGGCTTGAGGCGGAGGGTGAAAAGTTGACGATGTCCGCGGAGAGCCGCTTGGCCGCCAGTTCAAAGGAGGTTCGGGTGCGGGTGCTGGGTTCAAAGAAAAGGTTGCCGATGGTCTTACCGCGCAGGGCCGGGACCTTTTTTACTTCCCGGGTGGAAACTTCTTTGAAAGAGGCGGTTGTAGTCAGGATAAATTCAATCTCCTGCGCCGACAGTTCTTCCAAACCCAGCAGGTCTTTTCGTTTCCAGTCGCTCATGGTTCAACCAACAGGATTTTATCTTCTCCGTCCAATTCTTTCAAGTGCACTTCAATCGATTGATTGCTTTCGGTCCGGATGAATTGCCCGGTAAAATCGGGTTGAATCGGCAGTTCCCGGTGGTCCCGGTCAATCAGGGTCAGCAGTTTTATCGACCGCGGCCTTCCGAAATCAACCAATTCCGAGAGCGCCGCCCGGATGGTCCGGCCGGTAAAGAGCACGTCGTCTACCAGGAGGATGTCTTTTCCTTCCAGGTCAAACTGAATCCTGG
>CAZBFL010000162.1:0-2938 GCA_964491175.1 uncultured bacterium | reverse complement strand
ACTTTGGAAGTTCGGCCCAAACTTATTCCGACCAGAACCTCCTGAGCGGTTATCAAAGCATCCTGAAAAAAAACTCTTTGGAACTCAGGAAAGAATTAATTACCCGGGGAAATAACAAAGAAGAAACGCTGGAAAAAAATCTGAGGAAGATAATGGGGCTTTCCGCGCCGCCGACCGCCATCATCGCCTGGAGCGACATTATGGCCATAAATATTCTTGCCCTGCTGAAAAATATGAATCTCAGGGTACCCGAGGATATTTCCCTGGTCGGCTACGACAACATAGATTTTTTGTCATTGTTCCATATCCCCCTGACAACAATTTCCGTTCCCAACTACCAGATGGGAAGCAAGGCGGCTTCACTTCTTCTGGAAAGAAGTAGAAAAAGCCGCAAAGGTCCATTCCAAAAAATAGTTTTCGCCCCGAAACTTGTGGTCAGGAATTCCACGGCAACCTGCACGGCTCAGGCAACCATCGGATAAACGGACGATGTTTGAAAAAATATTTCCGAAAGACAAAATTACCAAACGCGAGCGGGTTGAGTTGACCTTAAACCACCGCCCGGTGGACCGGGCGGCCCTGCACGACCAGGTATCGTTCAACCCCGGCGTAATATCCCTCTATACCGGCAAACAAATCAGCGGCTTCAATTATACCCTTGACGACATCTGCGCGGTCATCCGGCAGACGCTTGATATGTGCTTCCCGCCGGTTCCGCCCAGGGGCACTAATCGTACCGAAGATAACGGCTGGATTCGCCAGAACGACAACTGGACCTCCTGGCTGGTCAGCCGGCCGTTTAATGACGTACCGGGCGCAGGAAAATGGCTGGCGGAAAAAATTGACGCCTTGAAAAGATTACGCCTTGAGCCGGAGAAAGAACGCCGGGAATACCGGGACTACATCCTGGACCTCCAGGCCAAAATCGGCGAAACCGTCATCTGCGCCTACCCGGTCGGGACCGGCCTGTGCGGCGTCTATTCGGACGGCGGCCTGGGCCTGGAAATCTTCTCCTACTTCTACGCCGATTACCCGGAGCCGGTACAGGAGTTCCTGGAACTGAGCACCCGGCTCGGGGTGGAGCGCATCCACGCCATCGCGGACAGGACCCTCTCCCCGGTCATCCTGATTGCGGAGGACTTCGCCACCAAGCAGGGGCCCATCTTCAACCCGGCCTTCCTGGAAGCCAACCACTTCCCTTACGTCCGGCGCCTGGTTGAGGCCTGGCACGAGCACGGCATCAAGGTCATCTACCACAGCGACGGCAACTACCGGAAGGCGGTTCCGGCTTTAATCAAAGCCGGCTGCGACGGCTTTTATTGCCTTGAGCCGAATTCGCACATGGACATCGTAGACCTGAAAAAGACCTGGCCGCAGATGGTCTGGGCCGGCGGCCTGGACGGCGTTGACTTGCTGGAACGCGGCGCGCCGGAGCAGGTTAAAGCGGAAGTACGCCGGCAGATACGGGAAACAAACGCCCTGCGCGACGGCGGCATCTTCATCGCCTCCTCCAGCGAAATCAATCCACCGGTCAAACCGGAAAACTTCAAAGCGATGGTGGATGCGGTCGGGGAAATCTTTAACAATGAAAAAAGTTAATCACGTGCTATAATTAATCGAATAACATTAAAAAAAGGAGATTTTATGCCCGGACCAGGAGCAGAATTTATCGGTGAAGAAGAAAAGAAGGAAGTGCTGGAAGTGCTGGAGAGCGGGAACTTGTTCCGCTACGGCAGTCCGGACGACCCGACCTTTAAAGCCAAGGTCTGGACCCTGGAGAAACGGTTTGCCGAATACCTGGGGGTTAAGTACTGCCTGGCGGTCAACAGCGGAACCAGCGCTCTCCTGACCGCGCTTTCCGCCCTGGGTATTGGGCCCGGAGACGAGGTAATCGTGCCCGGCTATACCTTTATCGCCTCCATCTCTTCCATCGTCTACGCCCGGGCCGTCCCGGTCCTGTGCGAAATAGACGACTCCCTGACCGCAGACCCGAAAGACATAGAATCAAAGATTACCAAAAGAACCAGGGCCATCATGCCGGTCCATATGCTGGGCAACCCCTGCGATATGAACCCAATCATGGAAATAGCCAAAAAACATAAGCTTTTAGTTATAGAGGATGCGGCCCAGGCCGGCGGCGCCAGTTATCACGGCAGGAAGGTCGGTTCCATCGGCAACATCGGCATCTTTTCCTTCAACGTTTTTAAGACCATCTCCGCGGGAGACGGCGGGGCAATCGCCACCAACGACCAGGACCTCTATGCCCGCGCCTTCGCCTTCCACGACCAGGGCCATTCCCCTTTAAGGCAAGGCGTGGAGGTGGGTAAGCGGCCCTTCATCGGCCTGGATTTCCGGATGACGGAACTGACCGCCGCAGTCCTGCTGGCACAGTTGAAGAAGATGGACAATATCATAAAAATGCTGCGGGAAAAGAAGGCGCGGTTTAAAAAGAAGATAACCGGCTCAGGCGATTTCTCCTTCCGTAAACTTAATGACCCGCAGGGCGAATGCGCTACGCTCCTGACCGTTATCTTTAATAATAAGGAAAAGGCACGGTCGGTAGCCGAAAGGTTAAAGACCACCACGGTAGACCATTCCGGCTGGCACGTCTACAACAACATGGAACAGATACTCAACCAACTGACGGTCACCCCGGAAAAATGCCCGTTCACCTGCGCCTATTACAAGGGGAAGCAGGCATACCGCAAGAGCATGCTTCCGCAGACGGATGACATCCTGGCCCGCTCCATCAACATCAGCATCGGCGTCTCAGACCGCGGCCTGGGCGCGGGTTTCGGCATCACCGCCACTTCGGACAACCAGGAGATTGACCGGAAAGCAGAGGAATTTAGCAAGGCGGTGCGGAGTTAGGTCTTCAAAAAAAACGGAAGGGGCTATGAAAAAATACAGAGCTGCGGTTATCGGCACCGGTTACATC
>CAZBFL010000161.1:0-2973 GCA_964491175.1 uncultured bacterium | reverse complement strand
CTTTTAGGTGCTGACGACTGGCCAGTTCCGGAACCACCCCGCCGTAAAGGGAATGAATGTCCGCCTGACCGGCGACTTCGGACGAAAGCACTTTGGAACCATCCGCCACCAGGGCGACTGCGGTTTCGTCGCAGGAACTCTCAATACCGAGAATTATCATCTAAAGTTCAAGCCTTCTTCTACCATCGCGAAGTAGTTGGACAAGGGGACGTAATTGGCCACCGTGTTACCGGAGCCCAGAGCAAAACGGCCGCCAGGCAGACAGGTCCCGATAACCTGACGCACATGCTTGCGCAAAATATCCTCAGGCATACGGCATAACTTATCAACATCAATGCCGCCGAGAACCGCTGTCCGGCTGCCGTATTTCCGCTTGAAATCCACAACCGGGTTGCCTTCATCTTCAAAAGAATGGCGTCCGTCTATCTTAACTTCGTCAATCAAATCTCCCATTATCTCTTCCAGGTTGCCGCAGGAATGAAGCAGGTAAAGGAGTTTATGCTGATGAGCCAGGCCGGCCAATCTCTTGTGCCAGGGCAGGACATACCGGCGCAGTTCGTCCGGCGCAATCAGGGTACCGGTTTTAAAACCCATATCGTCCCCCTGAAAAAACCCGTAGATATTGGGCAGACTAAGCAGCCTTTCGTAAAATCCGTAGATTATATTGCCGACCTTGTCAAAAACGGCGGCCACCAGTTCCGGGTTATCGTAAACAAGATAACACAGATTTTGGTAGCCGAAAAGGGTGTCCAGGGGCATCTCCAGAAAACCGCCGGTGGGACAAAGAAAAAGACCCATCCCTTCCGGCAGGTTGTTCGCGACGAATTCGTAGTCGCTCAGGTCTGATTTTACCGGGTCAGGCCAGGGGTAGGTTTCAAAATCCTGCCAGGTGCTGATGGGGCCAGCGCCTTCTTCGGCCCAGTTCCGGGTCTTTCTGGAAAGGGGAGCGGTATCTTCGCCCGACCGCCCCTTTCCCGGAAAATCAAGACCGCCGGATAGCCTGACATAGTCATAACCCATCCGCCAATATACCTCGATCCAGTTTTTAAAGTAAATCAAGCGGGATTCCCGGTCCCCGGCCGGTTCAACCCAATTGCGGCCGAGATAGGCGCGGGAAATCTCCCGCACTATTTCGTGGTCAAGGAATAGTTCCGCCAAAGGCGGTCTTTCCGGCATCTCTTCGCCCCGGATAACCCTGACGAACTTTTTGACATCCGGTTTTGGATTTGCCAGCGGCACCTTTAACATAGATTGCCTCCGCGGGCGCGATGAATCGCGCCCCTACACAAAATTTGTTAAAATTCGCAATAGAACGTCTTGATTTTAAACGGCTTCAGGGAAACCGAAAAATTCCTGCCCCGGCATTTCAATTTCGCGCCAACCTCTTCCATCAGGTTGGCTCCATGCAATTTCTTAGGCGCCGAGGGCAGGGTAACCGAAACTTTCCCGGAAGAACCGTGCGGTTCATAGAGACGCAGGATAAACCCCTTGCCGTCTTCGGAATGCTTGAAGACGGAAACAACAACCGGCAGGCCTTCGGTTTTAACCAGAGATAGTGATTCCGGCAGGGAGCCGGAAGCGATTGCTCCGGGGAAGAAGACTAACACCGGCTGGTTAAGCTGACGAGCTTGTTTTATTGTATCCGCCTTCCGCCAGTCGCCTTTGTGCGGAAATAATGAATAAGTAAAGGTATGCCTGCCCCGGTCTGCTTCCGGGTCAGGATAGGTCGGAGCCCGAAGCAGGGTGAGCCGCATGACGCTGCCTTTGATATCGTAACCGTACTTGCAGTCGTTGAGCAAACTGACGCCGTAGTCCTTATCCGAAAGGTCGGCCCAGCGGAGCGCGGCCACCTCCTTCTTTTCCTTCTCCCAGGAGTTATGGTTGGTGGTGGGCCGGCCGATGGCGCCGAAAGGTATCTCATAAAAAGCCTCTTTTGATTTCACGCTGACCGGAAAGGCGACTTTGATCATCCTGCGGCGTTCCTGCCAGTTTACTTCGGTCTTAAAATCTATGCGGTTAATATTGTTATAGACAATTATGTCCTGCGAAAGAGTGCTGCCGCCGTCTTTAAAAACCTGACGGAGAACGGCTCTCTTGAGTCCGGACTCGATTATCTCGCGGCTGACCAACCTGCCGAAAGGACGGGCGGTGGATTCGTAATCCGGGTCGATATTCCAGGCCTCCTCTGAGAGAGGCCCGTCCTTGAATATCAGAAAATCGTTACCGCAGAGTCCGGCAGGGATGACTTCTTTACGGTTTACCTTATCAAACAGGCCGGTCATCCTGCCCTGCCGGTTGAACCTTATCGAAAAATACTTGTTTTCCAACCGGTCTTTTCCGGCGGTAATGCCGCTTTTATCTCCGGTTCCGGCAGTATCTTTCTCCGGCAGGTAATAAACGCGATAGCCGCAGGGGGGAAGGTCAACTTCCATCAGAAGGCCCGGTTTTACCTCTACCACCTCCCGGCGCTTCCAGTTGAGCGGGTTGAAGAAGAAGACCGGTTCGCCCCTATCCGGGGAAAAAGAGACCCTGACGGCAAGGTTTTGGAGGTTATCCCGCACCTCTTTTTTCAGGTTGTTCAGGACCGCCTCGTACTGCGGCTCTATCTCGCGATAAACTTCGGCGACGGAAGAACCGGGCAGGATGTCGTGGAACTGGAAGGTCAGGACCTTTTTCCAAAGTTCGGAAAGGTCGCGGGGGCGTTCTGCAGTGCCGCCCAGAACCGAATTGAGCCCCTGCAATAATTCCAGGGCGTAAAACAGGTCTTCCGCATTGCGGTTATTCTTTTTGGTCTTTGCCTGACTGGTAAAACAGCCCTGGTGGGTTTCCAGATAGAGTTCGCCGGACCAGGCCGGCAGATTTTTGGCTCCCTTGGCCGCCCGCCGGAAATAATCCTCTACCCGGCTGTGCCGGCTTTCAGGCAGGTTGGGAAAGTTTGCCATTCGCCGGGCATAGGCCAGGTATTCCAGGGTC
>CAZBFL010000160.1:0-2981 GCA_964491175.1 uncultured bacterium | reverse complement strand
CTGGGCGACAAGATGACAGGAATTTTTGAGGGTTGGTATCGGGTTAAAATCCCTCTTTTGCGCATTGTCTACACACCGGACACCAAAAACAAAATCGTCTGGGTGAGAGCCGTCGGTTTCAGGGGTAAGGTTTATAAATAAGGCGCCTTCCGGCAGAATTTTCCCTTTTACCACACCACCAGTAATGTAATATAATAAAGAGTTATGAAATTTGATGTAGTCATCGGGCTGGAGGTGCACACCGAAATGCTGACCGCTTCCAAGATGTTCTGCGGCTGTGCCAACCTTTTCGGCGGCAGCCCAAACAGCCGTACCTGTCCGGTCTGCCTGGGCTTTCCGGGAACCCTGCCGGTAATCAATGAAAAGGCGGTGGAACTGGCTTTGAAGACTGCCCTTGCCTTGAACTGCAATATTAATAAGGATAACATCTTTGCCCGAAAAAATTACTTCTACCCCGATATGCCCAAGAACTATCAAATCTCCCAGTTCGAGGAGCCGTTGGCAGTGGACGGGTATCTGGAAATATCCAACCCCCCCTCACCTTCATCCTCTCCCCGCGGGGGAGAGGGTCCGAGTGAGGGGGTTAGTAAAAAAACCGTCCGCATCCGCCGCGTCCATATGGAAGAGGACGTGGGCAAACTCATCCACCCGGAAGGCAAGGATTACAGCCTGGTTGATTTCAACCGGGCCGGGGTTCCCCTGCTGGAAATAGTCACCCAGCCGGACATTAAAGAGCCGGCGGCCGCCTATATCTTTCTGACTAATTTAAAAGCCATCTTGGAATATCTGGAGATAAGCGACTGCAACATGGAGGAGGGTTCTTTAAGGTGCGATGCCAATATCTCTTTGAGGCCAATCGGCCAAAAAGAACTGGGCATCAAGGTTGAAATTAAGAACATGAACTCTTTCCGGTCGGTCCAGCGGGCGCTGGAATATGAAGTGAAAAGACAGGCCTTTCTGCTGGACGGGCCGGAAAAAGGGGACCTTGTCCAGGAAACCCGGCTCTGGGACGAGGCCTCCGGCAAGACATTCCCGATGCGTTCCAAGGAAGAGGCGCAGGATTACCGTTACTTTCCCGAACCGGACCTGTTGCCCCTGAAGATTTCCGACGGGTTTATCCGGAAGGTAGAAAGTGATATAATTGAACTGCCGATTGCCAGAGTTGAGCGATTCGTCATTGAGCACCAGATTCCGGCCTATGACGCCGGCGTGCTTGCGGCCGACAAGAACCTGGCGGATTTCTTTGAATCGGCGGTACCGCACAGTCCCGACCCGAAACTGCTTTCAAACTGGATAATGACTGAAGTTCTTTCCATCCTGAAAGAAGAGAAGAAACTGATAGGTGAATTGAACCTTGCGCCGGCGGCTCTGGGCGAAATAATTACGCTGGTTTGGAAAAATACGATTACCGCCGCATCCGGCAAAGAAATTTTGCGTCTGGCGATTTCCACCGGCCGCAGACCCAAAGACCTGGTGGCGGAAAAAGGCCTGACTCAGATATCGGACACCGAATCGCTGGAAAAACTGGCCCGGGAAGCTCTGGACCAAAACCCCAGGTCGGCTGAGGACTACCGGTCGGGCAAAAAGAACGCGCTTGGTTTTCTGGTCGGCGCGGTGATGAAACAGTCCGGGGGCAAAGCCAATCCGAAGATGGTTCAGGAAATTTTACTGAAATTCCTAAAATAATTGCGGAGACTAAAAAAATGAAAAGGGCGCGTAATTTTTGGGCGGTAGTAATCCTGCTGGTCGGCATCGCTTTCTTCCTGAACGAAGATATCGCCGCGAGCCAGGCGCGCAAATCGGAAGAGACGCTTTACAAGCAGCTGCAGCTCTTCAGCGACGTGCTCTCCATCGTCAAGAATAACTACGTGGAACCGGTGGAATCCCAGAAGTTGATTTACGGCGCGCTCAAAGGCATGCTCTCCTCCCTGGACCCGTACAGCATATTCATGGAGGCGGAGGTTTACCAGGAACTATCGATTGAAACCGAAGGCAAGTTCGGCGGCGTGGGTATGACCATTACCGTCAAAGACGGCCTGATTACCGTGGTCTCGCCGATTGAAGATACGCCGTCTTTCCGGGCCGGGATTAAACCCAACGACCGGATTACCCGGATAGACGACAAGACAACCCGGGGCATGGACAGTAGCGCGGCGGCTAAATTGCTGCGGGGCGAACCGGACACAAAAGTGGCGATTGAAATCCTGCGGGAAGGCGCGCCGGAAATCATCAAGATTACGCTCACCCGGGAAGAGATTAAACTGAAGTCTGTAAAACGAGCACAATTTCTGCCGGATTCCAAAATTGCCTACATCCGGCTGGTTGAATTTCAAAAAGATACCTACCGGGACTTGAAGGACGCCCTGGAAACATTGAAAAAAGAGGGAATGAAAGGTCTGATTATTGACCTGCGCAACAACCCCGGCGGGCTGCTGGACACCGCCATCGACGTCAGCGACCTTTTCCTGGAACCCGGAAAACTGGTCACCTACACCCAGGGGCGTAAAGCGGAAGACCGGGTGGAATTTAAGACCAAAGGCGCCGAAACCGTGCCGGCCTCGGTCCCCGTCGCCATCCTGATTAACGGCGGCAGCGCCAGCGCCTCCGAAATATTGTCCGGCGCGCTCTCTGACTGGAAGCGGGCAACCCTGGTGGGTGAAAAAAGTTTCGGCAAGGGTTCGGTTCAGACGGTGATTCCGCTGCCGGAAAATACCGCGGTCAAGATTACCGTCGCCCACTACTACACCCCTCAGGGACACGTCGTCGAGGGAAACGGGCTGACGCCTGACATCGTGGTGGAACCGAAAGACAAAAATATGTCCCTGGAAGGAACGCTGGACATTGCCAAGGATAACCAGTTGCAGTCCGGGTTCGACTTCCTGAAGGGGGAGTTGGCCAAAAATGTCAAATAACCGCAACAACCCTCTTCCTTTTCTGATAGTCGTGGCGCTCATCCTCTGGTGCGGCCTTTACGTCCTGAA
>CAZBFL010000159.1:0-3018 GCA_964491175.1 uncultured bacterium | reverse complement strand
TCTCAAGCCAGGCAGAGAAATCCTGATGCAGCCCCCCTTCATCGTCATTAATAAACACACTGGCCGTAATGTGAGATGCATTGACCAAGCAAAGTCCTTCCTTTATGCCGCTCTTTGCAACCGCCTCTTCGACCTGCGGCGTGATGTTAACAAACTCCTGGCGGTTTTTGGTGTTGAACCAGAGATATTGGGTAAAGGATTTCATTTTTTATCCTGCTTATTGTCAACGCGCGGATGACCGATAATAAACTTTGTTGCCTCTGACCACTCCGACACCTCGCCGTTTTCACCGACCCGACGAATCCGCCACCAGTAAACCTTATGGTCATCTAACGGCGGATCAGGCCGAAGCTGATTTTCTCCTTCAATGCCCCTCCATTGCCTGACGATTTGACGAAAATCCTCATCCAAGGCAAGATCAATGTCTACGACCCCGCCCGTCCACCAGAAGGTCGGCTGACCCAGAATGTGACTACCGTTCTGCGGGCTCATGATTCCCGGAGGACGGAGTTTCAAAACATTCGGCCGGCCCGGCGACACCTCATCAAGCTGCATTGTGCTCCAACCACCCTGCTTAACGCGGGCGATCGTCTTTCCACGACAGTCAAAATATGTCCCCGGCTCAATGGGGCCAACGACCATTTTCTCCGGTGCCGGATCCGTGTGAAAAAAAACACCCTCGCCAGACCATAGATTCTTCCACATCGCCTCCTGCCCAATCTTGCCAGGTTTATCGCCCCACGCCAAAAAATCAACCATCTCTTCCTTTTGCCCGACGACCTTCGGTTCCTGCGCCTTGCGGGTAGCCTCTTGAAGGGCCAAAAGCGGCTCGAACTGACGTTTCAGCGACTGGTCCTTGGAATAATCGAGGACTTCCAGTTCCACACCTTCCGGGCTTTCCGGTTTACTCATCACGTCTTTTTTCTCATAAAGCGCGCACCAGCCTTTTTGCGGACCGCCGAAGGGATTCCTTTTCGGCGAATGAATCACCAAGGCACCGCTCTTTTCATCTACAGCGGACCCTTTCCGTCCATCAAAATACACAACCGCAAGCCCTCCATGCGGAATATTGCTCTGGCCTTCCGGAATTTCCCAATCCCTGCGATCCCCCTTGATCCGGATGCCATCAAGACGCGCTGGCTCCGAAAAATTATTAACAAGCTCGATCCACTGCGCCTCGCCCTCCGGTGGATAAAAATTTATCTCGGAAATCTGCCAGTCAGCGAATGCCGGCCCAGATAATGCCAAGAGGAAAAGAATCCCTGTAGGAATACTCCTCTTCATAAATCTCCTTTAGCCCGTTTACAGCCTGTATCTTTGATTTGGATGAGACAACATATCACTCCACAATAGAAAGAAAACGGATATAGTTATTCGGTATATTCGTCCGGCTTTGATTTATCACCCGGATCTTCAATCGATATCTTTCACCGATCTTAAAACGCGAAAAGACAACCGGATCATGAATGCTTTGGATCAATAACACATCCGGGGCCTGAAACGCGGCAAAATCGATCCTCGGATGCGCATCATCGGCAAACCCGACGTTATAAGGGGGTGGGCACGTTTTGCACCGATGCGTCGGCGGACAAGGCGGACAGACATCCTCTTTCAAAAAAACACAATACGCCTCAAGAAAAAACTCCCGCTCTTTGGCAGACTGGTTCTGCTTGATCTCCCGGACCGTGTATGTCTGGCCCGGCACAAGATTATCGCTTAACACTTCATTCGTGGCCGCGCTTTTATCCGACTGAATGCTCAAAATGAACGCGCCATATCCCGTCGAATTAAACCCGCGCGAGCTCACCGCGAATTCATAAATGCCGGCATAAGGACATTCCAGCATTGCTTCCGCGACCGACCCATCTTCACGATAATCCTTGAATTTTTCGCCCCACTGGCCATTGGCGTCCCTCCATCCCCTCAATTCCGGCACAAAATCGGATGAGCGCACGGTTACCCGCAACCGCTCCCCTCTCTGCCCCCGATACGTAATATATTTCATATCCCGGTCTCTGACCAAGCGTCCGCGGAACTGAAGTCCGGCATACGTCTGCTCGCGGCCAGCACCGCGGTCATCCGAACCGGTTAACCCACGGTCCATGATCGCCTGTGCCGCGCTCTCCGCGGAATCCGGATCCTTAGTATCCATTACCGCCACCGTCCCGCCAGTTGCGAGTACAGCTTCCTCAATCGTCTTATATGGTATTTTGTCATCGGCGGAACTCCACGCCGGCGCAAACAATACAGCCAAGAAAATAATCATGCCATAACGCATATGCCTAACCTTTCTGTCATGCGATAAATCAACGGTCGCCTCCTGCACGGATCGCTTCCATGACCCGTAATAGCTCCGCCTCCCATCTTGCGGCATCCGGGCCAGCGTATCCCAGGCTTCGGCCAGGATCATTTAGTTTATAATAGGCGTAGTCGTCACCAAGAATCCTGAAGCCATGCCCGGGAAAGGCCATGAGCAGCCGGATCTTTTTCCCATTACTAAATGTGATGTCCGTCAAATAACTTTGTTTCGGAGGCATGAATCCCGACTCCTTTTTAAATTTCGGAAGAAGCTCCCGGAAAAGAGCCGCATCAAAATAGGCATGTGGAACGGTTGCCAGATCTGCCGTTTCTTTATCCTTTGAATATTGCGAGATCCCGGAGACGAGAACACTCTGGACATCATCAGAACGCAAACGGATATCCCCGCATCCGGACAGGGCGAAAATAAGTATTAGAAATAATCCGCAATATCGTTGTTTCATATTCTTCTCACTCAACTTTGAACTTCACCGGTGGCTGCCAGTCAGTTGATTTACATTCCCATCCGGCATATTGCGTGGAAGCCTGGGACGCATCAAACCACGGCGGGAGATTTCCCGTTGCACGCCACCGCCACCAGTAAAAACCCGGTTCCAAAAGCGAATCTAACTTCCCCAAAGAAGCCGGCGCCATTCTCACAATAATCTCGCTGAAGGCTTCATCGCGAGCGATCTCGGCCTCGATCTCACACCCTGAAAG
>CAZBFL010000158.1:0-3021 GCA_964491175.1 uncultured bacterium | reverse complement strand
GCCGTGGTCGTGAAAACGGTCTCCTTTCCGGTAAAGTTCGGCGTCGTTGGTAGCAATCATCCCGCCCTCGCTACAGGTTAGCAGTTTCGCGGAATCAAAACTGAAAGCGGAAATTTGGCCCAGCGTACCCGTAAATTTTCCGCGGTATCTGGCGCCGACCGCCTGGCAGGCATCTTCAACTACAAAAAGGTTGTGCTTACGGGCGATATCCTTGATTTCGTCCATCGCAGCCGCCGAACCCATCATATGGACCGGCATAATCGCCCTGGTCTTTGCCGTAACCGCTTTTTCAATCCTGGCCGGGTTGATGTTGAAGGAATCGTCTATTTCAACCAAAACAGGCTTTGCGCCCGATTCTATCACCGCCTCAAGAGTGGCTACAAAGGTATACGCCGGAACGATTACCTCGTCCCCGGACTTAATGCCCAGCGCGGCCAGAGCGGTCCGCAGGGCCGCGGTCCCGGAAGAGACCGCCAGACTGTATCCGGCGCCGATAAATTCGCGGAACATCTTCTCGAAACGATAAGCGTAAGAAGCGGTTACATCTTTGTCGTTGAAAGCGTAGCGGAAAATTTTCTTCTTGCGGATTACATCCAGAACCAATTCTTCTTCCCGGCTACCAACCGTCTCAATTCCACCCATAATTCATCCTCATAGAATATATTTCAACGCGCCCATCAAATCCTGGGCGATATGGTCCGGCTTTACCTTCCAACCCTCGGCCTCTTTTGCCAGAACGGTCTGGCCGGATAAAACCAGGATGGTCACCAGGCCGACCCGGTGTCCGGTAATAATATCGGTTTCAGAGTCACCCACAAAATAGGCAACGCTCTCTTTCAGGTTGAGGTTCAGTTCGGAGACCGCTTTTCTCACCAGTCCGGTGCCGGGCTTCCGGCAAAGGCAGGATTCATCGGGGGTATGGGGACAATAGAAAGCGGCGTCAATTCTGCCCCCGGAGGCGCTGACCGCCTTTTTCATCTTGCGGTCTATCTCTTCTAAACTTTCCGCGGCAAAGACACCTTTGTTGACGCCTGATTGGTTGGAGATGATAACGGTCGTCGCTCTTGCCTGGTTAAGCAGTTTCAAGGCTTCCCGCGCGCCGGGCAGAAATTCAAACTCTTCCCAGCTTTTGGTCCAATCCCTGGCGAAATACCGGCAAATAACCCCGTCCCGGTCCAAAAAAACCACCAGGGGAGGTCCTGTCCTTACCGCTTTGTCCACTGGTAACCCCGCCGGGCGCTCTTCCGCCCGTATTTCTTCCGTTCTTTCATCCGGGGGTCGCGGGTCAGAAGTTCTTCCTCGCGCAGGACGCTGCGCAGTTCGCCGTTCAGCTTTACCAGACCGCGGCTGATCGCCAGCCGCACCGCCTCTGCCTGACTGGCTTTTCCGCCGCCGGCAACCCTCGCCCTGATATCAAACTTCTCGGCGCACTCGCCTTTGACCAGGGGCCGCTTCAGGTCCGCCTGAACAAAACTATCCGGGAAATAGGCTTCTAACGGTTTCTGGTTAACGATAATCTTGCCGCTGCCGTCGAAAAAGCGCACTACCGCCTTGCTCGTCTTCCGGCCGCCGCTGGCTACCATCAAATTTTCCATAATCCTTTTAGATTACTACAAACCGCCCCTAAAAGTCAATGGCCCAGCAGACCAGCAGCGGGATGATTTATGGTATAATTAAAAAATCATGGAGAGTATTACTATCTTCTACCCGATGTATAACGAAGAGGCCTGCCTGATGCGGGCGGTGGAAGCCGCCAGGGAGGTGGGCGACCTGATGGTTGCCGAAAAGGAAATAGCCGACTACGAAATCCTGCTTGTTGATGACGCCTCAACCGATTCCACCGGAAAGATGGCCGACAACCTTGCCGCGAAGGACCCCAGGGTCAGGGTAGTCCACCACAAAACCAACAGCGGCCTGGGCGGCTCAATGAAATCCGGGTTTGCCAACGCCGGAATGGACGTCGTCCTCTATTCCGACGCAGACCTGCCGTTCGACATGATGGAATTGAGAAAGGCGTACCGGCTGATGCGCTATTACGAAGCCGATATCGTTTCCGCTTTCCGTTTTGACCGCACCGGCGAAGGACTGCGCCGGCTTATCTATTCCAATATCTACAACACGCTCATTAAGACTGTTTTTCAATTACGGGTCAAGGATGTTAATTTTTCATTTAAACTGGTGCGCCGGGCTATCTTCAAAGAGGTAATCCTCAAATCTGAAGGCAGTTTTATCGATGCGGAACTCATGGTTAAGGCCAACCGGTACGGTTTCAAAATCATCCAGTTCGGCACCGACTATTTCCCGCGCAGCCGGGGCGTCTCCCGGCTTTCCAGTTGGGGTGTAATCCTCAAGATACTCAAAGAGATGTTAAAGTTGCGCCGGGAAATAAAGGAGATCCGGCCAGTCACAAAGTAGGGATTGCCGCGGCAAACAACGCCTCGCAATGACAAATAAAAACTTGATTGTCAACGCCGATGATTTCGGTTTGTGCGCGGAAATAACAACCGGCATCATCAAAGCGCACACCGAAGGTATCGTCACCGCCGCTTCCATCGTAGCCAACGGACGGTATTTCAAAGAGGGCGTAGCGCTCTTAAAAAATACCGGGCTTGATGCCGGCGTCCACCTCACCCTGGTGGGTGAAGAGAAACCGATTTCCGGACCGATTAGCGGACTGGTGGACGAAGAGGGTTATTTTCTGGCAAGCTACCGGGAGACCGCAGCCCGTATCGTATCTAGACAATTTGACAGCGCTGCTCTCAAAAAAGAACTCTTCGACCAGGTTGGCCGCATCCGGGATTACGGCATTCGCCCGACACATCTGGACAGCCACCAACACCTGCACCTCCTGCCCGCCGTCCGTAAGATTGCCTTTGAAATAGCCAAAAAATTCAACATAAGATGGATACGGCTGCCTTCGGCCAATATCGCCGGGGTTCAGGAGGTGGGCGTAAACCTTTTGGGCCGGGCGCTGAAATCAGACGCCAAAAAACAGAAACTGCGTTTCACCGATTCTTTTCT
>CAZBFL010000157.1:0-3079 GCA_964491175.1 uncultured bacterium | reverse complement strand
GCTGGGGAAAAATTATCATGTCTTCGTGGCGATGAGCGACGGCGAACATGCCAAGGGCCAGATTGCGGAAGCGCGGCGTTTTGCCAAAAAATACGGCCTGGAAAACATCACGGTCATCATTGATTATAACCATATTCAAATCAGCGGAAAATTAGAAGAGGTGATGCCCCAGAACATTCGGGGTAATTACGAAGCGGACGGCTGGAAGACGCTCCATATAGACGGCCACAACCATCAGGAGATATATTCGGCTTTAAAGGAAGGTTCCACCGACGGTATCCCGACTGTCATCCTGGCTGAGACGGTAATCGGCAAGGGTGTTTCCTTTATGGAGGGTAAAGCCAAGTACCACGGCGCCGTCCTGAAGCCGGATGAGTGCCGCAAGGCCCTCGCGGAACTGCAGCTTCCCGACGACCTGGACCGGCTGGCGGATTTACGCAAGAAATGGTCTTTCTCCGTGCCGGGCCGTAACCTTTCCTACCCGGTCACGGTTGATGCCGGAGCGCCGATCCTTTATCCGGCCGCGGAAAAGTCCGACAACCGGGGCGCCTTCGGAAAATCCCTGAAGTCCATCGCCCAGCAAACCTGCGGCTTCAGCGGCAAAACGCCGCTGGCCGTAGTTGACTGCGACCTGGCCAGTTCGGTGCGCACCGAGGACTTCGCCGCCCTTTCGCCCTGTTCTTTCTTTGAAGCCGGGGTCCAGGAACATACGGCGGCCACAACGGCCGGAGCGATTTCCGCAGCCGGAGTGGTCACCTTCTTCGCCGATTTCGGCGCCTTCGGGGTGGACGAAACATACAACCAGGAACGGCTCAACGACCTTAACCACACCAACCTGAAGGTCGTCTGCACGCACTGCGGCCTGGATGTGGGCGAAGACGGTAAGACTCACCAGTGCATAGATTACCTGGGACTCTTCGGTAACCTCTATCATTTCAAGGTAATCGTGCCGGCCGACCCCAACCAGACCGACCGGGTCATCCGGTTCGTCGCCAAGGAGTTCGGAAACTTCCTGATCACGATGGGCCGCTCGAAGATTGCCGTCATCACCCGGGAGGACGGAACCCCCTATTTTGACGAAAAATATCAATACCGGTACGGAAAAGGCGACTGGCTGCGCCGCGGTAAAGACCTCACCCTCGTAACGATGGGCGCGCCGATGACCCAGTATGCGGTCGGCGTAAGCGACGCCCTGCGCAAAGAAGGCGCGGCGATTGGAGTCCTGTCCGTTTCCGCGCCGCTTGCGCCGGACGTTGAGGCGCTCCGGGAAGCAGCGGCCGCCGGACGGATAATTACCGTTGAAGACCACCATATCGGGAGCGGGCTGGGCTCGGTTTGCGCCAATTTTTTAGCCGAAAACGGTCTGACGGTAAAATTCCGCAAGTTAGGAATTAAGTCTTACGGACAAAGCGGAACGCCGGAAGCCCTTTACAAAAAAGAAGGCCTTGACCAGGAGGGTATCCTGGCCGCCGTTAAAAAGGTGCTGCAGGGGTAACTATGAAAACTAAATGGATATTGATGGCGGGTTTCCTTCTCTTCGCCTGTCTTCTGTTTGCAGGCAAAGCGCTTACCCGGAAGGTTCTTTATCCGGTCGTGCCCTCTAACGCGGAGGCCGCCTTTGAAAGTGACAGCGAGGTTGCGCGGAAGATTGTAAAAAAATTACCCAAAAGACCGAGGCCGCCGGTGGCCATAGCCATTATCGAAAAAATATCCGGCAAGCCGTCCCAACGGTTAATTTCCGAAACCACCCTGCATTACTACCTTGATTCCTCCGGTTTCCCGGTAAGGGACGGCGAAAACGCCCTTCTGCGGGAATACGCCGGGTTTTACTTCACCGATAAACCTCGTGATTTTCCGCTTACGCTTGTTTCAAAATATTACATCATCGGCGCCGCCTCTGCGGAGCCGGGCGAAGACCAGTCCGGTTTAACCGGCGCCAGGGCGGAACTGGAAATCTACGCCCTGGACCGGCAGGGCAAGGTATTTTACGGCAGGAAAGTGAGAACGGAATCTTTGGCGCTAAGTCTTGAGTCGGCCGAAATCAAAGCGTTAAAAGCGGCCGTCTCGGAGGTGGCCATTCAACTCCTGCCGATGTTGAAATAGGGGTCACCTCACGAAACGGAAAAATCGTACGTTAGGAGTTCTCAAGGAATCGTACCTGCCTGAATTTGCCCTGTTCAATTAAAAAGAGGGATGTCACTGCTTAAATCTGTAAGTTTAGGCTATGGGCCTAAACGACATTTGTAGACCCGCGGCATTCAGCACACCCATGAACGTCTTGAACTCCGGGTTCCCTTTTTTCGAAAGCGTCTTATACAGGCCCATTCGTGATAGCGATGCCCTCTTCGCCGTTTTTGAAAGCCCCTGCGCTTTAGCAACTTGAGCGAGCGCGGCAAGTATAAGCTTTTGATCGTTCTCCTCCGCAGCCGCGTTCAAATAACGGGCGGCTTCTTTAGGGTCTTTCAACGCTTCGTTCAAATAATCATCATGGCTTCGATAGTTTCTCATGTGGTCCTCCGGTAATCGTTCCAATAATCCATCGCTTTTTGAATGTCCTTGTCCTGGCTACCCTTATCCCCCGCGCAAAGTAAAACGATTAACTCTTTACCCTGAAATCCGACATAGACTCGATATCCTGGCCCGAAGTCGATTCTTAATTCGATAACTCCTTGGCCCACACTTCGATGATCTCCCAGGTTCCCAAATTCTGCTCGGGTTACACGCGCCCTGATCTTAGCGACTCCTTCACGATCCTTGAGGGAATCGACGTATTTCACATACGGCTCGCTTCCCCTCGCCGACTTATAGATGATGGCTCGTTTACGCATCAGGCGCATCATAGATAGTGTACACTATAGTTTACCTGTTGTCAAGTGCTTTACGGATGCGCCCTGCTCTATTGGTGTGCCCCAGTGGAAATCTGTACCGGTGTTCTTTCAACATCTGCCAGATATTTGACAGCCACTTCTTAAAGAAACGCACCGGCGTAAGCGGTCAGGAAGCGCTGTGCGGTGCCCGGTTAAGCCCTCTTTCTTATCACACCGCCAGGAATGAGACACAACAAAGGGAAGAAGTGGAT
>CAZBFL010000156.1:0-3106 GCA_964491175.1 uncultured bacterium | reverse complement strand
ATATCCGGTTGAGTCAACAGGGTAGCGGCGTTCTCGGCCTTCACGCTGCCGCCGTACTGGATACGAAGATTCTCGGCCAATTCTTTTCCAAATTCAGCGGCAACCCATCCCCGGATAAAACGATGCACGTCCTGCGCCTGTTGGGGAGTGGCGGTCTTGCCGGTCCCAATCGCCCAGACCGGCTCATAGGCAACCACCAGCGAAGAAAAACCTTCCGGGGAAATATCTTTCAGGCCGCCGGTCAACTGGGTTTCAATCCGTTTCTCGGTAAGGTTGGCTTCCCTTTCCTCCAACCTTTCCCCGACGCAGAAAATCGGTTTTAACCCGTTTTCCAGGGTAAATAAAACTTTCTGATTAATAAAAGCGTCGTCTTCCTTAAAGTACTGACGTCGTTCCGAATGGCCGATAATCACGTAGGTTACCCTAAGTTCTTTTAACATCGGCGCGGAAATTTCACCGGTAAAAGCGCCTTCCGCCCTAGGATAAAGGTTCTGCGCGCCCAGACTAACCCCCGAACCGCGGACTACTTCTTCCACCGAAACCAAATCAGTAAACGGCGGGCAGAGAACCACTTCCCTTTCGGACAGGACCGCTTGGTCCAGGCCGTCCCTTATCTCTTTCGCCAAGGATTTTGCCTGTGCCGGCGTCTTGTACATCTTCCAATTACCCGCAATAATCGGTCTTCTCATATTTTATCCAGGATTGCGATACCGGGCAGTTCCTTCCCTTCCAGAAATTCCAGAGAGGCGCCGCCGCCGGTTGAAATATGGCTGATTTTGTCGGCTACGCCGGCTTTATTCAGGGCCGCAATAGAATCGCCGCCGCCGACCACCGTGTAGGCGCTGGAAGCGGCAACCGCCCGGGCGATCGCCATCGTGCCGACCGAAAATTGCTCAATCTCAAAAACGCCTAACGGCCCGTTCCAGAATATAGTCCGGGCGCGGCTGATACAATCGGTATATTCTTTAATCGCCTGCGGCCCGATGTCAACCCCGATCCAGCCGGCCGGAACCGTGCCCCTGTCTGTCGTCAGGTATTTGGCGTCCGGCGCAATTTTATCGGCGATGACGTGGTCCAGCGGCGTGTGGAAATCATAGAGGTGCAGTTCATAGGTCTTCTTTATAATCTCCTTGGCCAGCGGAACCCGCTCTTCATCCACCAGAGAAGCGCCTACCGGCCAATTCTTCGCCTTAACAAAAGTATAAGCCAATCCCCCGCCGGTGGCTACGATATCAACCAGGGGCAGGAGATGTTCAATGATGCCGATCTTATCCGAAACCTTGGCTCCGCCGAGAATCAGGAGGAACGGTTTTTCCGGATTATCCAGAAGTTTGCTCAGCGCTTCAATCTCTTTCTTGAGCAGGAATCCGGAGACCGCCGGCTTTAAAACCCCCGGAACCCCGCAGGTTGAAGCGTGGGCCCGGTGGCTGGTTCCGAAAGCGTCGTTTACGTAGATTTCAGCCAGCGCAGCCAGTTTTTTGGAAAATTCCGGGTCGTTCTTCTCTTCTTCAGGATAAAAACGCAGATTTTCCAGCAGGAGAACGTCTCCGTTCTTTAAATTTCCGACCAACTTTTCCACCTCCGGACCGATGCAGTCGGAAGCCATCGCCACTTTTTTCTGAATAAGGCCGGAAAGGTGCGCAGCCACCGGAGACAGGGACATTTCGGGAACCTTCTTCCCTTTGGGTCGGCCCAGGTGTGAAGCCAGAATAAGCCGGCTTCCCTTCTCCAGGAGGTACTTTATGGTTGGCAGGGAAGCGGTGACGCGCGTATCATCGGTTATCCTGCCTTCGGCCATCGGCACATTAAAATCCACCCGCAAAAAGATACGTTTCCCGCTTACATCCCCCAAATCCTCAATCCCCATAACCCGCGCCATAATACTCCCCCCACCTCGCCTCCCCCTCAAGGGGGGAGGAACTTAAAAACAAATTTACATTCTTTCGGTAATATACTTAACCAGGTCCACTACCCGGCTGGAATAACCCCATTCGTTATCATACCAGGCCATTACTTTTACCAGGTTTCCGTCCACCACCGCGGTTGACATTCCGTCAACAATCGAAGATTTATCGTTGCCGTTAAAGTCCTTTGAAACCAACGGCTCTTCGGTGTAATCCAGGTAAAGGCCCAGAGGACCGGCAACCGCTTTCTTAAACGCCGCGTTCACTTCATCCTTGGCAGTCGCTTTTTCCGTTATTACCACCAGGTCAACCAGGGAAACGTTTGGCGTGGGCACCCGGATTGACAGACCGTCCATCTTGCCTTTCAAAGCCGGAATAACCAGACCGATCGCCTTGGCGGCTCCGGTGGTGGTCGGAATCATGGAAAGAGCGGCGGCCCGGGCGCGGCGCAAATCTTTGTGGGGAAAATCAAGAATCACCTGGTCGTTGGTGTAAGAATGGATGGTGGTCATCAGACCCTTCTGAATACCGAAATTCTCAATCAGGACCTTGGCAACCGGCGCCAGGCAGTTGGTGGTGCAGGACGCATTGGAGATAATTTTGTGCTGGGACGCATTGTACATCGCCTCGTTTACACCCATTACGATGGTTACGTCCTCACCCTTGGCCGGCGCGGAGATGATTACTTTCCTGGCCCCGGCGGTCAGGTGGGCGGCGGCCTTGGCCGCTTCCGTAAAACGGCCGGTTGACTCGATTACAATGTCCACTCCCATATCTTTCCAGGGCAGAGCGGCCGGGTCCTTTTCCGAAAATACCTTAATCTCTTTTCCGTCAATTACCAGGGCCTTCTCCTTACCTTCAACTTTCCCGGGATAGACTCCGAAGGTGGAATCGTATTTGAAGAGATGGGCCAGGGTTTTGCTGTCGGTGAGGTCGTTAACCGCCACAAAATCCAACCCCGGAAATTTCTTTCCGAGGGCCGCTTTGAAAACCAGCCTTCCGATTCTGCCGAAACCATTTACGCCGATTTTGATCATGCCGTCCTCCTGTTGTTTGGAACTGAAATTAATTGTAGGATTTGAAATAAATATTATATATAATAAAAGAGGTAAATGTCAAACCAACGAAGTGCCTCATCAAAAATCTGCTCGAAATCGAATCGATGCCTCATATAAGAAATCTACACGAAAAGGCACTGCCTC
>CAZBFL010000155.1:0-3120 GCA_964491175.1 uncultured bacterium | reverse complement strand
TTCCCAGGCTTTGGCCAAGATTGGGAAGAGCGTCCTCACCTGCATCCGGCAGCCCTCCCTGGGTCCGGTCTTCGGCATTAAGGGCGGCGCAGCCGGCGGCGGTTATTCCCAGGTCATCCCGATGGAGGATTTCAACCTGCACCTGACCGGAGACGTCCACGCAGTGGGCCTGGCGCACAACCTCCTTTCGGCCTTCATTGACAACTCCCTCTACCATAAGAACCCGTTCAACCTCGACTCCCATTCCATCACCTGGCCCAGGGTGGTTGATGTCAGCGACCGTGCCCTGCGCAAAATCGTAACCGGCCTGGGCGGCAAGGAAGACGGAGTGCCCCGGGAATCGTCTTTTGACATCACTGTTGCCTCCGAAGTAATGGCCATCCTGGCCCTGGCCACCGACCTCTTTGACCTCAGGAAACGGCTGGGCAAAATCGTGGTCGGCCTAAACAAAGAAGGCAAGCCGATAACCGCGGAAGACCTCAAGTGCGCCGGCGCCATGGCGGTCCTCCTGAAAGACGCAATTAAACCCACGCTGCTGCAGACCCTGGAACATACGCCGTGCCTGGTCCACGCCGGACCGTTTGCCAACATCGCGCACGGCAACAGCTCCGTTATCGCAGACCAGTTGGGAATCCGCCTGGCGGAATACGTGGTAACCGAAAGCGGTTTTGGAGCGGACTGCGGCGCGGAAAAGTTTTTCGACATCAAGTGCCGGGTCAGCGGACTGAAACCCGATGCGGTGGTAATCGTCTGTTCGGTCCGGGCTTTAAAGATGCACAGCGGTAAGTTTTCGGTCGTACCGGGCAAGTCCTTACCCAAAAAACTTTTGGAGGAAGACCCGTCAACCGTGGCGGAAGGTGCAGCAAACCTCACCAAACACATTGAAAATGTCCGGCTCTACGGCGTACCGGTGGTGGTTGCGATTAACCGATTCCCGACCGACTTTGACTCTGAGATTGCTACGGTAAAAAAGATTGCGCTCCAGTCCGGCGCCGACAACGCCTGCGAAAGCAACGTCTGGGCCAGGGGCGGGGAAGGTGGAAGAGGGCTGGCGGAAGCGGTGGTTGCAGCAGCCGCCAAACCGTCCGAATTTAAATTCCTTTACCCCCTTAACGCAACTATCAAGGAAAAGATTGAGACGATTGCGACCAAAATCTACGGCGCGGCGAGGGTTGAGTTTGCGGCGCTGGCCGAAGGAAAAATTAAATACTACACCACCCTCGGATATAACGACCTGCCCATCTGCATGGCCAAGACGCATCTCTCGCTTTCCCACGACCCCAAACTAAAAGGCAGACCGACCGGATATGCCCTGCCGGTCAGGGATATCCGCCTGGCAGCCGGCGCCGGGTTCCTCTATCCGCTCTGCGGGGAGATGCGGACTATGCCGGGATTGCCCAGCATACCGGCCGGCACAAAAGTGGATATCGACGAAAAGGGCAATGTGGTGGGCCTGTTTTAGGATTTTCTCAAACCGGAACCGACCTTTTTCTACCCCCCCTTACTTGACATCTATAGAGAAATAGTGTAACATTATACAACAAATATGTTGTATTAGGTGACATAAAATGGACAGGGTCCAGGTTATTGAAGAGATACAGAAGATGGCGGCAAAGATTGTTGCCACAAACCCGGCGGGAAACCGGCTGTTGTTGATTGGCGGTTTTAGGTATCGGCTATTGGATGAAAGCGCCCGGATGTCCGTTGACCTGGATTATCACTGGCAGGGGGAATTGGAGAAAAAACAACAAGAACTCATCGCTCTATTCCAAACAAAACTGCTTCCGGAAGTAAGACGGGCGTTCGGCTATGAAGGAACCGTGAAACCTGCAGCCGGACCCGATTCTGAATCCGGCGATGTCAAGGTCATTGAGATTGCTTTCTATAAGGTTGATGTCCCCGGGAGCAGAATTGAAATTTCGGTAGATATCACGCGCATTGAATGCCTGGATGCGCCGATTGTGAAAACCTGCGACGGAGTTGTCTTTCTGACCGCCACGGAAGCGGATATGATTGAAAGCAAGATAATTGCCGTTTTGAACCGCGTGTATGTGGAAGCGCGCGACCTGGTTGATATCTTTCTCTTTCAAAATCGTTTTGGACCGGACGCTCCCGAAAGAATAACAAAAAAATTGGCAAAATTGCCCCTGAAACCCGTAAACGTTTCCAACCGGGTGAGGATGTTGATTGATGGGAAAAAACAGTATGTCCGGGCAATAGCAGAAATTATTAAAACTCAGTTCACGACCGAAACGGCCAACCGAATCATGGAAGGCGGAGGAGCGGAAGCGGTATTCAATGCAAGCATCCGGGTTATTCAAGACAAGGTGGGTGTAAAACCTGCGGAATAATATGAAAATGTTGAAATGGCAACAGTATTTGGAAGAGCAGTTGGTCTGCGGGAAAAAGCTCTTCACGGTTGCTGAATTAGCAAATATTGCCGCCACGTCTCACCACGCCTTAAACGTGGAGTTGAAACGGCTCACCAAACGAGGCGTGCTTGAAAAGTACGCGCGCGGCGTTTACGGAACACCGAACAAAGCGGCGCCGGAAGACCTGGTCCGGTATCTGGATGAGCATGCCTACATAACATCAGCCTACGCCTTGTTTCGCCACGGAATAATTACGCAGGCCCCTAAAATATTTACCTGTTTTACCGACCGACGGCATAATCGTTCCGGAGTAAGAAAAAGTTCGTTGGGCCGCTTTGTCTTTGTAACGGTAAGACAACCGATATACGCTCCTCCCGTTGACACTGTGATTGCCCCGGGCAAACAAGCGCTCTATGATTTCGTATATCTGATGCGCCGGCGGGGGGTTAATCCAAGAAACGTTGTTACCTTTCGCAATTTGAATAATCTGCGGCAAAAACCGAACGGTTACGCTCTTCGTTATCCGACCAGCGTGAAAAAAGATGTCGCTAATCTGTTAGAGGCTGCTAAACAATAAAAATTGACAAAATCCGGCGGGGAGGAATAAAATATCCGGCAATGATGAAAAGGGCGGGAACGGCCGGAAGGCAAAAGAAAGGGTGGCGGGTGCATCTGGGCGCCTACCTCTTTCTTCTGCCCAACCTCATCGGCTTCCTCGCCTTTACGGTCGGGCCCACCCTCTGGTCGC
>CAZBFL010000154.1:0-3127 GCA_964491175.1 uncultured bacterium | reverse complement strand
CGCTCTCCCTGGCAGCCGGCGCCGACGTTCTCGAGGCGGCCATCATCGCAAACCTGACTGCCGGCATTGTCGTAGGCAGGTTCGGAACCGCGGCAGTCTCCGGTCGGGAGCTGAGGGATTTCGGCAGGATGCACCTGTCGCGCATTGCCCTGGAACGCATTCGGTAACCGAAGCACCCCCCACCCACTCCCTCCCCCACAGGTGGGGAGGGGAAGGAGTGAAATGGCTGTTTATCGGGAAATTTTAGAACAGGTTAGAAGAGCAAAGGCGGCCAGTCTTGTTCTGGCCAACGCCTCCGCCAAAGAGCGCAACCGTTTTCTTTCCTTTTTGAGCAAGGCCCTTATTGACCGCCGGGGAAAGGTTATCGGTGCCAATCAGGCGGACCTGAAACGGGCTAAAGCCGCCGGCCGGAACAGCGCCTATCTTGACCGGCTCGGTCTTTCCGAGGCAGGCATCCGGAAGATGGCGGATTCCCTTTCCGCGGTCAGGAATCTGCCCGACCCTTTGAACCGGGTGCTCCTGGAAACCAAAAGGCCGAACGGACTCCTGATTAAACAGGTTTCCGTTCCGATCGGTGTCATCGCCATTATCTACGAATCCCGGCCGGACGTTACCGTTGAGGCGGCCAGCCTTTGTCTGAAGAGCGGCAACGCGGTAATCCTCAAGGGCGGGTCTGATTCCCTGCAAACCAACACTGTTTTAGTCGGGATTTTAGAAGAATCCTTAAAAAAGGCGAAGCTTCCGGAAGGTTCCGCGTCTCTGGTTGCCAGCCGGGACCACGCCGCGGTCGATTACCTGCTTTCTTTGTCCAATTACATCAACCTGGTCATCCCCCGGGGCGGGGAGTCCTTGATTAAGGCCGTGGTTGACAAGAGCCGGATTCCGGTCATCAAGCATTACAAGGGCGTCTGCCACACCTACGTTGACAAAGCGGCCGACCTGAAGATGGCCTGGCCGGTTACCCTGAACGCCAAAGCGCAGCGGCCGGCTACCTGCAACGCGACCGAGACCCTGCTGGTCCACCGGGACATTGCGCCGGACTTCCTGCCGGAGATGGCGCGCCTCTTCCGGGAGAAAAAGGTGGAGATGCGCGGTTGTCCGGAAACCAGAAAGATTGTCCCGCAGGTCCTGCCGGCCGGGAAAAGCGACTGGGGCAATGAATTTCTTGACCTGGTTATCGCCATTAAAGTCGTCGGTTCTTTAAGGGAGGCGATTGACTGGATAAACATTTACGGGACCGGCCATTCGGAAGCCATTATCACCGGAGACAGGGAAGCCGCGGAAAAATTCTTGAAGGAGGTTGACGCGGCCGCAATTTATCACAACGCGTCCACCCGGTTTACCGATGGGTTTGAATTCGGGCTGGGCGCGGAGATCGGCATCAGCACCGATAAGATTCACGCGCGCGGCCCGATGGGGCTGAAAGAATTAACCTCGTACAAATATCTGGTGTACGGGAATGGACAGGTGAGGACTTGATGAATATCGGTATTCTCGGCGGGACGTTTGACCCGGTTCACGCCGGCCATTTAATTGTTGCGGAAAAAGCCCGGGAAGCGCTTGGTCTGGAAAAGGTTGTGTTTGTACCGGCCGGCGTTCCGGTCCACCGGGGCATGGCTGAAGCATCAGCCGAGGACCGCTACCGGATGATTCTGCTGGCCATCGAAGGAAACCCGGGTTTTGCGGCTTCCGATTTTGAGATAAAGCGCCAGAGCCCGTCCTTCAGTTACGAGACGATACGATACTTTTCCGAACAGTACGGAACCGAGGCGAAGTTTTACCTGGTCCTGGGCGCGGACGCTTTTCAGGAAATAGGCACCTGGTATAAAATTGACAAGTTAGCCCGGCTGGTCACCTTTGCGGTTGCCGGTCGGGAACACGCCGTTTATCCGGAGTGTCTGCCGGAAGGAATCAGGTCTCAGGAGTTGGCGATGGGCTTCTTCTCTGTTTCCGGCCACGAGATCCGCGACCGGGTAAAGGAAGGCGAGTCCATCCGGTACCTGGTGCCGGAGGCGGTGCGGCAATATATAATTGAGCACAAATTGTATTTATAAATATGTCAAACAAAACAGAAGAATTGCGGAAAGAGTTTGAAAAAGCGCTGGCCGGGGTTAAAGACCGGGCGGCTCTTGATGGTTTGCGGGTCAGGTTCCTGGGCAGGAAGAACGGTCTTTTAACCGAAATCCTGCGCGGCCTCAAGGACCTTGGTCCGGAAGAGCGGCGCCTGGCCGGCGCAGCGGCCAACCAACTGAAGGGGGAGGTTGAGACGAGGCTGGCGGAAGCGGAGAAGGGTTTGCAGGAAAGGCCAAGGGCAACCGTTGACCTGACCCTGCCCGGCCCGGAAATAAAGATCGGACACCTGCATCCCTTGACTCAAATCATCCGGGAATCGGTCGGGTTTTTTGAGAAGGCCGGTTTTCAGTTGCGGGAAGGCCCGGAGATAGAGACCGAGTGGTACAACTTTGACGCGCTCAACACTCCGGCCGACCACCCGGCCCGGGACATGCAGGACACCTTCTACCTGGCGCCCGGGGTTCTTTTGCGCAGCCACACCTCTCCGGTTCAGGTCCGGGTGATGGAAAAGGAAAAGCCGCCGGTGCGGATTGTCACGGTGGGCCGCTGTTACCGGCGGGACGCCCAGGACGCCAGCCACTCTCCGGTCTTCCACCAACTGGAGGGTTTGATGGTTGAGAAGGGAACCCGTTTTACCCACCTGAAAGGCATCCTTACGGCGTTCCTGGAACACATCTTCCCTTTTTCTTTCAAGACTCGTTTCACGCCGGGTTTCTTTCCTTTCACCGAGCCGAGCGCCGAAGTGTATATTTCCTGTCCGGTCTGTCGGGCAAAAGGATGTTCTTCGTGCAGCCATTCCGGTTTTCTGGAGATTCTGGGCTGCGGCATGGTTCACCCTAATGTTCTGGAGAACGTCGGCTACAAATCAAAGGACCTCACCGGCTTTGCCTTCGGGGTGGGCATAGAAAGGATAGCGATGGTTAAATACGGAATACCGGACATCCGGCTTTTTTACGAAAACGACGTCCGTTTTTTGCACCAATTTTAGGGACAACTATGAATGGAAATGAATTGCGGGTTGGAATGGTCGTCCGTCTGGACGGAGAATTAACAG
>CAZBFL010000153.1:1179-3127 GCA_964491175.1 uncultured bacterium | reverse complement strand
ATATTGTACCAAGGTTATTTTTTGTTTTCTTCCTGGCGGCCGGCGCGTGCTTGACGTGCGGCGCCGCCGCGCGCGTCGGCTCGCCTGAAAATCCTTTTGTGCTCACGTCTACCACTCCGACTTTGCGCTGGGAAAAAGTTCCCGGCGCAGAATTATACGCTCTTTACGTCAGCCGGTATCCTTACGGTTCGAAAAATCTTGTTTATACGAATAAATCCCTGAAGGTGACGTCTTTCAAAATTCCGGAAGGGTGTCTGGTTGACGGCGAGCGATACCGCTGGAACGTCCTGACCCGGGAAAAGTCCGAATGGAAGGATTCTTCCGACCTTTTTTATTTTCGGGTTAAACTTGATAAGCCGACGGCCCAGGACTGGTACCAACGGGGAAATGATGCTTTCGCCCGGGAGGAATACGATACGGCGCTTGACTGCTACACGAAATTGATTGAGATGGAACCGGAAATGCCCGGGGCTTATTATACGCGCGGGACGGTTTACGGGGCCAGGAAAGAATATGAAAAGGCCGTTGTCGATTTTGACAACGCCATCCTGCTTTACCCTGATTACGCCGAGGCCTATTACGCCCGGGCGATCGCCTATTCGGCGCAGAAGGAATACGGCAAAGCGGCGGCGGATATTCAAAAATCCCAGGCCCTGGGTTTTCCGGTAAACCCGGAAATGGTTGAGTTGTTGCTTAAAGTCACCAGCGGGAGCAGCAATTGAGAGGACCAGGCGGTCATTTTCCCAGATTTGACAGACTGATGACGCCGGAAGACGATATCCCCGGCGCCAGGCTCGATTTCATCAGGCTATTCAATTACCTTAAACCTTACCGCCGGCAGGTAATACTTACGCTTCTCATTTCGGTATCGGTCACCCTGCTCAGTTTAATCCCGCCACGCCTGATCGGGATTGTAATCGACCAGGCTTTAGACAAAAAAGACCTTTCCCGTCTTTATTTTATCGCGTTTTCGCTGTTGTTGACATACATCACCATCCACGTCCTGGGAGGTCTGAAGGGTTTTTTGCTGGGCCGGCTCGGCCTGAAGGTTATCTATGACCTGTGGCAGGAGGTGTACCAGAATCTTCTGCGGCTTTCCTTCAACTTTTATGACGATAACCAGACCGGAAACATCATGTCCCGCATTACCAACGATGTCAACGCGGTTGAGCGGGTAGTCGTTGACGGAGTTGATACGGTAATCGTTGCTTTGCTCACCTTGCTGGGCATCACCTTTATCCTTTTCTGGATGAACTGGCAACTTGCCCTGGTAACCATAATTCCCATTCCGATTCTCTTGATTTTAGCCTGGTTTGTCACCCGGCGCGCGCACCGGATTTACCAGCAGGTGCGCCGGAAGATGGGCGAAATCAGCGCGCTGCTTCAGGACAGCATCTCCGGTATCCGGGAAACAAAAAGTTTCGGCCGCGAAGATTATGAAGTAGGGCGGTTTTCGGGGAAAAGCAGCGACTATATGGGCACCAACCTCCAGGCGATAAAACTCTGGTCGGTCTTTTCTCCGGCGATTCTTATCACTACCTCTATCGGCACCTTTCTCGTGCTCCTCTTCGGCGGCCGGCTGGTAATTTCCACCGGTAAATTGTCGGCCGGGGAAATCGTTTCGTTCCTCTTCTATCTCGGACTTTTCTACCAGCCGATACATCAGCTGAATATGGTAAACCATATGCTTCAGCACGGACGGGCTGCGAGCGAACGCATTTTTGAAGTGATTGACACGAAACCCCAAATAAGGGAGGCGCAAAACGCCGTCAGTCTGCCCCGGCCGGTAAAGGGCGGGGTTCTTTTTCAAGACGTTCATTTTTCCTACAGGCCGGGCGAGGAAATTTTGCACGGGGTCAGTTTTGAAGCCCGGCCCGGGGAAGTTATCGCGCTGGTAGGGCCCACCGGCGCCGGCAAGACCACCATCGTTAATTTGATTCCCCGGTTT
>CAZBFL010000153.1:0-1169 GCA_964491175.1 uncultured bacterium | reverse complement strand
CGAAACCGAAAGCGGCGCCATTTTGAGTGACGGCATCAATATCCGTAAATTAAAACTGAAAGAATTACGTGAAAATATCGGGATTGTGATGCAGGAACCGTTTCTCTTTGACGGTTCCATTATCGAGAACATCGCTTACGGACGACTGGATGCGACGGTGGATGAGATTGCGGCCATTTCCAAACTGGCCAACGCCCATAATTTCATCACTGAACTGCCGAACGGATACGAACACCAGATCGGGGAACGGGGCGTAAGGCTTTCGGTGGGCGAGAAACAACGCATCGCCATCGCCCGGGCCCTTTTGAAAAACCCGCCCATCCTGATTCTTGACGAGGCCACTTCTTCCGTAGACAATAAGACTGAAGCCCTGATTCAGGAAGCGATTGAACACCTGCTGCGCAACCGGACCGCGTTTGTTATCGCCCATCGCCTTTCCACCGTGATGCGCGCCGATAAAATTCTGGTCATTCAGGACGGAAAAGTAGCGGAGTCCGGCACCCATGAAGAACTGCTGTCCCGCGGCGGGGTTTATTGCAACCTGTATCAAATTCAGTGGCGCTACGCAAAACAGAAACCGGATCTTTTCGGCAAATCAGATTAAACAAAACACAGGAGAATCTTATCTAATAATCTTATTAAGATAAAGATGCGTTATTGGCGGCAGGTTTGCTTGATGGCCGGGTTTTTATTTTGCCTGGCCGGGTGTTCGGCGCGGTATTATCGGGAGAGCGCGGACCGGGAGGTTTACCGTATTCTGGCGGAGAAGAAAGGACCGGGTCCGGCTGTTTCTTTTGATATTGAACCAAAGAGCCCGCCGGTTTTTACGCCGGACGAGGTACAAGAGGTCGGTCTGCATGAAGTACTTGAATTAGCGGCCCTGCACAGCCGGGAATACCAGACCCGGAAAGAGGGTCTTTACCTGGATGCCCTCAGCCTTACGGCCCAGCGCTATCGCTATCGTCCCAGGTTCGGGGCAGTAATCGGCGGGAACTGGACCTCGACCGAAGGCACGGAAGCGGCGAGCGCTTCCGGAGATTTTTCGCTGGTCCAGTGGCTGGCCGACGGCGCCCAACTGACCCTTAACCTGGGCACAGACTTCTTCCGGTACCTTACCGGCGACCCGCAAGAGTCGCTTGGTTCGCTTTTGAGCCTTAATTTCCTGCAGC
>CAZBFL010000152.1:0-3163 GCA_964491175.1 uncultured bacterium | reverse complement strand
CACGACCACATCGCTGCCCTTCAGCCGGATGCCGCGGACGCCGGCTGCGGTCCGGCCCATCGGACGCACGTTGGATTCCGGAAAACAGATGGCCATGCCGTTGCGGGTGGTCAGAAAAATCTTATGCTCGCCGTTAGTTACCCGGACGCCGGCCAGGTGGTCTTTTTCCCGCAGAGTCAGCGCAATGATGCCGCCGGCGCGCGGATGGCTGTAAGCCGAAAGACAGGTCTTCTTGACCACTCCCTTTTCGGTCGCCAGAAAGAGGAACTTCTCGGCGCTGAAATCCGGAACCGGCACGATGGCGGTTATGGACTCGCCTTCCAGGAGCCGCAAAAGGTTGATAATCGGCCGGCCCTTTGCCTGTCGGCTCTGTTCCGGAACCTGGTAAGCCAGGAGCCAGTAAACCCGCCCGAGGTTGGTGAAAAAGAGCAGATAGTCGCGGGTGTTGGCCAGGACCATCTCTTTCAGGTAATCGTTCTCCTTGCTGGCGCCGGCCAGCACGCCCCGGCCGCCCCGCCTCTGCCGGCGGTAGGTATCCAGCGGCAGGCGCTTAATATAGCCGGTAGCCGAAAGGGTAATCACGGTATCTTCCGGCTTAATCAGGTCTATCTCCGAAAACTCCATCACTTCGGAAGCGATAATCTGCGTGCGGCGTTCATCTCCGTAACGTTTTACCAAATCATGCAGTTCGCTCTTGATGATGCCGTTGACTTTACCCGGACTGGCCAGAATCGCCTCGTATTCTGCAATCTTCTTCTTCAGATCCTTGCTCTCGTCGCGTATCTTATCCCGCTCCAGCCCGGTAAGCCGGGAGAGCGGCATCGCCAGAACCGCGTCCGCCTGTTTTTCGGAAAGTTTGAACTTCTTCTGCAAACCTTCTTTGGCTTCCGGCAGGGAAGCGCTGGAACGAATCAATTTGATAACCTTGTCGATGTTTGCCAGCGCAATCAGGTAACCTTCCAGAATGTGCAGCCGCTCCTGGGCCTTTTTCAAGTCATACCTGGTGCGCCGGACGATGATATTCCGGCGATGGTTTAAAAATTCCGCCAGGAGTTCCTGAAGGGTCAGGATGCGCGGTCGTCCTTCTGCCAGCGCCAGGGTGTTGATACCATACGATATTCGCAAAGAACTGTGCTTGTAGAGTTGGTTTAAGACCAGGTCCGGGTCTTCTCCGGTTTTCAGTTCAATCATAACCCGGATACCTTCCTTATCCGACTCGTCCCGAACCGTAGAAATGCCCACCACAACTTTATCTTCAGCCAACCGGGCGATGTCAGCCACCAGGTTGGCCTTGTTAATCTCATAAGGAATCTGGGTTACCACAATCGCCTGGCGGTTATGGCTCAGGTCTTCAATCTCGGTGTGGGCCTGCAGGATAATAATGCCGTGTCCGGTCCGGTAAGCGGAATCAATCCCGCGACGGCCCAGGATGTAGCCGCCCGAAGGAAAATCAGGCCCGGGCAAAACCTCCATAATCTCTTCCAGAGCCGCATTCGGCTTTTCAATCATCAGGATTAAAGCCTGCGCCACCTCTTTCAGGTTGTGGGGCGGGATATTGGTGGCCATACCCACCGCAATTCCGGTGGAACCGTTCACCAGAAGGTTGGGAAGTTTGCTGGGCAGGACCGCCGGTTCCAGGAGCGTCTCGTCAAAATTGGGCTGCCAGTTAACCGTCTCTTTTTCCAGGTCGGAAAGAAGTTCGCCGGTGACTGATGCCATCCGCGCTTCGGTATTGTGATTGATAAATCCGTTGGCCACGAAAGAATGGCAAGCACTTTCTACTTTAATGGAATAAACAAACTCTTCTTTCTTCAACCTTTCAATCTCTTTTACCCGGTTGAAGAAAAAACGGGTTTTCAGGAGCCAGGCAATCAGATTCCGGTCTACGGCCCGCAAACGGTCCGACAGTTCGTCTTTGTGTTTTTCCAGGTTGTTATACCGATCAAAGTTGTGCCTTTCAACAAACTCACCCCGGTAGTTTGCACGCAGATATTCGGCCAGAAACGGAATGAAATCCGTCCTGCTCATCCTGGCATCGTTGATGCCTTCAATTTCCAGAAGACGGCTTTGTTTCTTGTCCGAAAAGAATCCGATTTCTTCTTTGAACCTCTTGACGTTTTCCGTCCCGGAAATCAGCAATTTGCAGCATCTGTTTCTTCTATCCCGGTGCGGAGACGTGGTCGCGATTCCAAAATTCAACAATAAAACTTTCAGTTCCTTTATTAATACTTCGCTCTTGGAGACGTATGCCAGTTCGATGCTCCTTCCTCCATGGCGTTTGTCCCGGTGAACGACAACCGAACCGTCTCCTTCGAAAAGACCTTTCAGGAAACTCCTGACCGTCTCCTTTTTTGACAGCAGGACACTAAAGGGAATCGCCTTCTCTTCCGACCTTGTTGTCTTCAGCCCGATGTTGTTTAAGAACTCAACCGCTTTCTGGTGGTAAAGACTGAATTGCAGACATTCACCTTTTATTTTTCTTTCGTAAAGTTTTACCCCTTTGAATTGTCGTTCGACAATCTCTTTTGCCCTGCGGTAAAAATTAAGGTCCTTGTTATTGAAAATAACCTGTTTCTGGTGAAAACTTCCCTCGGCAACCAGGGCGCCCAAAAGAAACGCCAGGTCCGAATTCATCTTGTCGGGAAGTTCCACATTCCGGTGTTTTTCGTTTTTGGGATGGTGCCGCCTCAGGTCCGCATCTTTATCGCTGAATAACCCCGCTCCGCGGCTCAGGACCACATAATCGTTACTGGTCACGTCCTCCAGCATCTTCCAGGCAAGAGTGGGCATTCCGAGGTTGTTAAGATACCAGCAAAGAACCGGGTGGTTGGATGTTCCTTTTAACTCATAACCCTGTTCGGTTACGATTCTGATGACTTTATGCCTGCCGGAATTAAAAAACCGGCTCGCTGTCTTTCTTTTGCCTTCGCGATTTAAAACCTTGAAGTCCAGGACGCTTTCTTTTTCTCTGGAAATTGTGCCTATCGGGATAATTCCTTCGTCGGTTAAAAGCAGGGTATCTCCGGTGACGCAGTAGCGCATCGCGGCCGCGGAATCTCCGTCGATGGAACCGAAATTGCCCTGTCCGTCAACCAGGGGATAGCGTAAGGAAAAATCCTGCGCCATCCGGCAAAGGGTCTCGTAAATCGCCAAATCGCCGTGC
>CAZBFL010000151.1:0-3185 GCA_964491175.1 uncultured bacterium | reverse complement strand
GGTGAAACGTTGACTCGGACAAGCGCGTCGGAAAGCCGGTCCCGGTCCCGCTGAAACATTTCCAGATACGCCAATACCCAGTGGCTGAAGAGAATGAGCTGGGAATGCTGCAGGTGGGTAAAAGCCGGCATAATAAGGTTCGGGTATTTTTTTACCCAGGCAAGAAGCGCTTTTTGTAAATTTTTTATCTTTTCGTCAAGTTGACCGATTAAATCCCGGACGTAAAGGCGTTCATCCAGCGCAATCTGGTCGTTGCGGCTGCGCCCGGTGTGCAGTTTTCCGGCCGCATCGCCTATCTTTTCGCAGAGCCGGCGTTCCACCGCGGTGTGGATGTCTTCATCTGTCGGCTTGAAAACAAAAGTTTCGTTTTCCAGTTCTGTTTTGATTGCCGAGAGTCCGGCCGCCATCTTTTTGGCTTCTGTTTTTTTGAGCAAACCGGCATTCTCCAGCATTCTGACGTGGGCGATGCTGCCTTCTACGTCATATTTCGCTAAACGCCGGTCAACCGAGAGGGAATTGGAAAATTTTTCGGCGGCCAGAAGCGGTCGCTGATCGAACCTGCCTCCCCACAACCGTTTGGTTTTCATATCGCTGTCATTCCCGAATGCCTGCCCTCGTATGTGGTAAACGGGGGTTTAATCGGGAATCCAAAACCAGTTCCCCGCTTACGACATGCGGGGATGACACTGGATGTTACCGTATTTCGCAAAATGGACCGGCCTGGGTCTTTTCAATTTCACCCAGCCGGTAATAACCCTCCTTCTTCTCTGCGAGAAACCGGCCGATCTTTTCCGCTTCGGATGGTTTGGCAATGATGACCATCCCGACGCCCAGGTTGAAGGCGCGCGCCATTTCGTCCCCGAGGAGTTTGCCCCTCTCCTGAATCATGGAGAATACATCCGGCATCTTCCAGGCGGAGCGGTTGAGCACGGCCTTGGTCCCCTCGGGCAGGACCCGCGGGATATTCTCCAGGAGCCCGCCGCCGGTAATGTGAGCCAGGCCCCTGACTTCAAATTTTTGGATAATCTCCAGGATTAATTTGACGTAGATGCGGGTGGGCGTCAATAGAAGCAGGCCCAGGCTCCCCTTATCCTGTATCTCTGCTTTAGGGAATAGTTTTCTGACCAGGGAGAACCCGTTGCTGTGCAGTCCGCTGCTGGGCAGGCCCAGGATAGCATTCCCGGCTTCGATTTTGGAGCCGTCAATCATTTTCGTCTTTTCCACCACGCCTACCGCAAACCCGGCCAGGTCAAAGCCGTCTTTACCGTAAACGTCAGCCATCTGGGCTGTTTCTCCGCCCAGAAGCGCACAGCCGGCCTGCCGGCATCCCTCGACGATTCCTTTCATTATTTCCAGGTCCCGGCGTCTTTTTATCTGACCGACTGCCAGGTAATCGAGAAAGAAGATGGGCTGGCTGCCGCAGGTTAAAATATCGTTAACCGACATCGCCACCAGGTCTATGCCGATGGTGTCATATTTACCCATCGTTTCGGCCAGCAGTATCTTGGTGCCGACTCCGTCGGTGCCGGAGACCAGGACCGGTTCCTGATATTTGAAAAGGGGCAGGGCAAACGAGCCGGAAAAAAGGCCGATTTCACCCAGCGCTCCGGGTATCAAGGTCTTTTTTGCCAGTTCTTTTATGCCGGAGACCAGATTCTTAGCCGCGTCTATGTCAACGCCCGATTCCTTGTACTTTGTCATTTTAAGCCGAGTTTATGGAGATTATCCAGGCTGATTTTAATGCTCTCCAGCGGGTTGCGCTGACAAACATCCTGTTCTACAGTATACCATTTGGCGCCGGCTTTTTTAGCGGCGGCGATAATCGCTTTCCAGTTCAGGTTGCCTTCGCCCACTTCCGCAAAGACCTGGGTGTTGTCTTTTTTGGCGACCATGTCTTTCATATGGACCAGCGGCAGGCGGCCGGAATACTTTAGGCACCAGGCGGCCGGGTCCCCGCCTCCGTAGGTGACCCAATAGATGTCTAACTCCGCTTTTAAATATCTGGGGTCGCTCTCCGAGTAAATAATTTCCAGGCCGGTCTTCTTTCCGAATTTTTCAAATTCAAACGCATGGTTGTGGTAGCAGAGGGTAAGCCCGCTTTTGGCCAGAACCGCGCCCGCTTTCGACAGGTCTTTCCCGGTTTTTTTATATCCGGCCGCGCTGCGGTTTTCCATTGGTAACCACGGGCAGACGACATACTCCGTACCCAGAATTTCGTGGTCTTCAATAACCGCTTCGGTTTTATTGATAATATCCTCTATCGGAATGTGTGTGGCGAAGACAAAGAGTCCTTCGTTATCCAAAATTTTCTTCAGTTCTTTTGTCTCCATCTGGCCCAGGCCGGTCTGGACCGCCCGGTAGCCTATCTTCCGGACCTTTGGAAGGACCTTCGGAAAATCTTTCGGTTCTTTCAAAAGGTCCCGTAGCGTATACAACTGCAGGCCAATCTGCGTTTCTTTTGTTCCCTTCATTTTCCTATCCTCACTTTTTGGATGAACAGCGCCATCTTTTCTTTATTTTTTACGCCAATCTTTTCTTCCACGCCGCCGGCGACATCAACCGCAAAAGGCAGGACCCGCCGACAGGCCTCAGATACATTTTCAAACGTCAGTCCGCCGGCCAGAAATATCGGTTTACCCAACTCTTTTGCTTTAATCGCCAGGTTCCACGGAAAGGCTTGACCGGTTCCGCCGTAAAGACCTTCAGACCGGGCGTCCAGCAGAAAATAGTCTGCTGAATCCAGGTATTTTTCCAGCGGTTTTAAGTCTTTCTCAATTGCCAGCCGGAACGCCTTGATAACCGGCCGGCCGGTTATTACCCTTACCTGGGAGCAAAAGCGCGGCGTTTCATCTCCGTGAAGCTGAATTATATCCGCGCCGGATTTTTCTACGGCTCGGGCGACTTCCTCTAATTTATTGTTTACGAAGACCAGCGCTTTCCTGGCCGTCTTAACCTCTCCGGCCAGTTTTTTTAAATCTTTCAACGGTACACAGCGAGGGCTTTTCGGGTAAAGGTTGAAACCGACAAAGTCCGCTTTCAACTCCTCGGCCCACCCGACCTCTTCCGGGCGTTTCAACCCGCAGAACTTTATTTTAACCAAATTCTGATGTCATTGCGAGCGCAGTTTGCGTGGCAATCGTAAAATAACGGTCATTGCGAACGAATTTTGTGAAGCAATCTCGTCG
>CAZBFL010000150.1:0-3194 GCA_964491175.1 uncultured bacterium | reverse complement strand
TCTTTACCCAGACCGGACTTACACCGGCAAGAACTACGAGACTTGCTGGGCGCACCCATTAACTTCTCCATCTATTTTTTGGTTCAAGCCGCATTCGGTAAAAAATTCCTCCAGGATTGCTGCCGACTGGACTCCGGAACCGCGGCCGGTTTTACCTTCGTGATGATGCTAATCGGAATCTGCTGTTCTTTTTTCAGCGGATTTTACTCTCGGTTCATCGGCCGGCGCAAACCGATTATGGTCTGCGCAACCTTCATCACCTTCTTTTCCGTTCTGCTCATGATTCTGGCGCTAACCAATCATTTCGCCGTCGGGTGGTTCTTATTATGTTATATTCTTCTGGCAGTATCATCGGGCGCTTCGCCGATTTATACTACTTCAATGAAGGAACTGAACCCGGCGGAAGCAGCCGCCACCGCAGTCGGTTTCCTCAACGGAATCTGCTACCTTTCGGTTTCTTTTTTTATCAACCTGGCCGGTTTCGGTCTGGACCGGTTCCGCTCTTCGGCAATCCACACCAGCCAGGCCGTCATTTATCCGCCCCAGGCCTATTTGACCGTATTTACCGGCTGCCTGATTTTTGCCGCCGCATCCTGTCTTACATCATTTTTAATACGCGAATCTTATGGAAAAATAATCTACGCCACCGAAACAATCTAAATTCTACGCCGTTAAAAAATGTGCCTTAAGTAAACCGTTATCTGAAAGGAAGAATAGATGAAAACGGAGACGCAATGGTTTCAAAACGCACGCTACGGAATGTTATTCCAGTACGGACTCTACTCGCTTCTTGAACGGGGCGAGTGGGTAATGAACAGAGAAGAGATTCCGGTCGCCGAATATGCCAAACTGGCGAACCGCTTTAGCGCCGAGGAATGTAATTTTGATGCCCTTGTCGGCAAAGCAAAGAATGACTGGGGAATGAAATATGCAACCTTTACCACCAAACACCATGACGGGTTCTGCCTGTATGATTCCAAGCTGACGGATTTCAAGGTCACCAATTCCGCGGCAAAGAGAGATTTGACGGCGGAGTTCGTCGCCGCCTGCCGCAAACACGGCGTGAAGATCGGGCTCTATTTAACCCTGAACGACTGGAGCGCCTCTCCCAATGCGGTGGACGCTCTGGAACGGCCGGAGGAATGTTATCAATCCTTCATTGATTACGTCCACGGCCAGTTCCGGGAAATCCTGACCGGATATGGCCCGATAGACATCCTCTGGTACGACGGATGGTGGCCTTTTGACGGCAAGGGCTGGCAGGCGGAGAAACTGAACGCGATGGCCCGTTCGTTACAGCCGGGAATACTACTCAACGGCCGATGCGGCATCCCCGGCGATTTCGTCACACCGGAACTGCATATAACTTCATTTCCCGGGCTGTGGGAGGCCTGCATGCCCATGAATAACAACTGGTGTTACCACAAAGGCGACCATAACTGGAAAAGTCCGAAGGTAATTGCCGAAATGCTGCGGAAAGCGTCGGCCGGGAGGGGAAACCTGCTCCTGAACGTCGCCCCCAGGGGAAACGGCTCAATCCCGCAGCCGGCCGTAAATATCCTTAATCGTGTCGGCGCCTGGCTTAAAATCAACGGAGAAGCGATATACGATTCCGACCGGTTTGAATATAACTTAAGGGAAAGAGGCAACGAAAAATCCGACTGGACTTTTCATGGCGGGTTCTCGGCTCGCGGCAACCAATTTTATCTGCACGTTCACAGCTGGCCGGGTTCCGTGCTCACTATCTGTGGCTTGGAGTGCACCGTAAAAAAGGTGGTTAACCTGGAAACCAGGGAAGAATACACGTTTACTCAGACCGAGGGAAAACTGGTTGTCTCCAACCTTCCGGAAGAGTACAATTCGGATATGCCGGTGGTTTTGAAATTCGAGACACAGGAACCGCCCTGTATTTACAAGACCGGCGGCCACCGCAACCCGAAGGTTCCGCACTGCCGGTACGATCCGCTGCCGTCTGAAATCGCGCTTTAATACCTTATGCCGATGACCGCCAAATTAACCGATACGGAAAAGATTCAACGTCTCCCGTGGTTGCTGCGATTCAACGCTTTAAACGGCATCTTTTGTACGTTGACTATTTTTGGTTCCGCCTTCCCGCTCTTCCTCAACGAATTAGGGTTGAATAAAACCCGGATTGGAGTTCTTCTTTCCATTATGCCTTTCTGCGGACTCATTGCCCTGTTCATCGCACCGCTTGCGTCGCAATTCGGGTTCAAACGTACAGCCCTGTTATTCTACGGAACCCGAAAGTTTGTAATCAGTCTACTCCTCCTGACCCCTTTCATTGTTTCCCGGTTTGGTCAACCGGCCGCGCTGCACTGGATTGGAGGAGTCGTGCTCGTCTTTGCTTTATGCCGGGCGATCGCGGAAACGGCCATTTACCCGTGGGACCAAGAGATTATCCCTAATTATGTGCGAGGTAAATTCAACGGTATCCAGAGCATCATTAATACCCTGACACAAATAGCGGCGGTTGCTTCCGTCGGCTACATAATCGGCCGATTTACCGGGTTGAATAAGTATATGCTCCTGATCGCCGGCGGGATAATCGCCGGCATCGCCTCGGTAATCTGCCTCTCTTTTGCTCCCGGTGGAAACCCTGTCCACCCCGTTCTCCGGAAAGGGATAAATTTTAAGGAAATACTGGAGCCGTTAACGGATAGAAACTTTACTCTTTTCCTGGCCGGGCTGGCCCTGGTTGCGTTAGGCACGGCCTTTGCCGCTTTCATACCGCTCTTTATGACCGAAGAGGTGGGCCTCACCCTGAGAAAAACCGTCCTGCTGGGCATCAGCACCGCGACCGGCGTGCTTTTCTTCGGCTATTTCTGGGGTTGGGCCGCCGACCGCTACGGCAGTAAACCGATAATGTTGTCCGGTCTAGGTCTTATGCTGCTGGGCCCAATCGGCTATATCCTGCTCCCCCGTCATCACGCCTACAGCAACTTGCTGGCCGGAACAATTGCTTTTATCCTGGGAGCAGCCGGCGCCGGCTGGGGTGTCGGTTCCGGACGATATTTAAATGTAAGCGCAGTTCCCCCGGACCGGAAAAGTTCTTACATGGCGGTATTCTATGCTTCGGCCGGTCTGGTGGGTGGCATCAGTCCGTTGTTGGCCGGACGTTTTCTAGATTACTGTCGGGGAATAAGCGGACGGTTCCTGATATTTAACATTGATAG
>CAZBFL010000149.1:2828-3198 GCA_964491175.1 uncultured bacterium | reverse complement strand
ACCAAAACATATTTTTTCATTTCGTTTTCTCCATTTGTTTTCACAACCAGCCGCAAAATTTTGCCAGAAGCCGGCTGTAGTGAATGAAATTTTGCCAGGAAATATCCGGCGGCACCCCGTGGTCGCAGGATGGGATGTAACCGCCTTCTTTGAAAAGAGGCGGAACGACCCGGAGCAATTCTTTCTCTATTATTTTACCACCTTTGGCGATTGCCCGCTTGTCGATTCCGCCCCGGTAGGCCATATTCCGGCCGAATTTCCGGCGTAAATCAGGCAGGTCATCACCGGCCGCCGCTTCAATCGGAGAGCAGACATTGATGCCGGCTTCAATCCAGAGCGGTATCAGTTCGCCGACACAGCCGTCGGAGTC
>CAZBFL010000149.1:0-2818 GCA_964491175.1 uncultured bacterium | reverse complement strand
ATCATGCTCTTACCCTTGTAGGCCATATCCTCGGATATGAGGATGTGGTCCGGCGGCGCTGAGGAAAGAGCCGGTTCCAGAACCGTTAGTATAAAATTTTGCCAGAAGGAGGCCATCTCCATTACAAAATCCGGGTCTTCCGCCATCAGCAGGCAGAGATTCTCAAAGCCGCACCACTCCCGCAACTGCCAGAAGGGTCCGTTGAAGGAAAGGAAGAGAAGGAAGTCCCGGTTTTGAACCTTTTGACATCTTTCCGCGAAATCGACCGGGTACCGGCCGGCTGATTTCGGGTTGTATCGCTTTTTCATCTCCGCCCAATCAGCCCGGTTCTCCACCGGGAATTTATGCCATTTTCTGGTGACAAAATCTTTGGCTTCCCGGAGGTAGGTGTAGTCAAACTCATCCGAGATTTCCACCACCGCTCCCATCCAATCCCGGACCAGGTAGTGGCCGTCTTTGTGTTCCAGCACTTTCTCTTCAAATTCCGGCATCATCCTGAAGGAAACACCCAGACCGATTGGCGTTTGCCCGGTTTCCCTGGTTATACCCAGTTCCGTCAGGAGAAATTCATACCAGTTGCCTCCGGCAGGCAGGCCTTCCCGGCGCCATCTTTCCAGGGTTGATTCCCTTGGCCCGCCGGGCGAGAAGGGAACCTTGTCCGGTTTGCCGAATAAAAGTGTTTCCATAAACCTTTCCCGTTCATTCATTTTGCGAGCAGGGAAGCCGAGTTTTGAATGCCGTATTCCTTCAAGACAAGTTCCTTCACCTTTTCGGTTACCGCTGTCTGGCCGGCCTTTACGTTGTTGCCGGTTTTTGCCACCGCCTGTTCGTAAGCCTGCCTGATTTCCGTCCCGATGTTAATCTTGGTGATGCCGTTCCTGATCGCTTCCAGAACATAAGATTTCTGAATGCCGGAACCGCCGTGCAGCACCAGAGGGATGCCGGCTGCCTCATGCAATTTTTTAAGGTGCCGGATGTCAATCTTGGCCGCAACCTTTGTCTGGTCTTTGGCCGCTCCGGAAATGGCGCCGTGAATTGAACCGCAGGAAACCGAAAGGAGATCCACCCCGGTCTCCTTCACGAAACGGGCCGCCTCTTCCGGTTTGGTAAAGCCGATTTTTTTCTCAAAGATTTCTTCGTAAGGCGGCATGGGGCCGGTTTCGTGCCCCAGGACCGCGCCCAGTTCCGCTTCCACCAGGACACCGGCCGGATGCGCCATCCGGACTACTTCGGCGGCGACCTTGATATTCTCTTCCAGGGAGAGCCGGGAGCCGTCAATCATCACCGAGTGGTAGCCGGCCGAAATCCCCTCCTGAATCAGAGAACGCCAGTCAACCGGCAGATGGTCTTCGTCAATTACCGGTATGTGGTCCAGGTGCAGGCTGGCGATGTCGGGATTTGCCCGCTTTCGGTACTCGGCCGCGACTGCGCCGAAACTTTCCGCGCCGAACTTTTCCACGTCCGGCCGGGCAACTTCCAGCATTCCGAAAGCATTTGTTTCCGCCAGCCCTTCTATGACCGCTTTGGCCATCGGCAGGTAGGCGATATTGAAAGCCGGTATCACGATTCCCCGCGCGCAGGCGGCTTCCATTACCTGTTTCAGTTTGTTTGTTTTCATCCTGATATTATAGGTTGAGAAGCGGTCGAAGTCAATTGTGGCGCCGATTATCCGGGGCCCGGGTCCTGTTGTTGCTTTGACGTCGGAATTTTTTTTGGTATACTTAAACACTTAAATACGCTAAAATAAGCAATTCTTGAAATTTTAAGATGGAAGAAAAAAAATGAAAAAAGTCTATAATCTCGGTGTAATCGGCTTAAGTCCCGGCAACGGCCATCCCTATTCCTGGGCCGCCATCTTCAACGGTTTTAACAAGGAGGAGATGGCCAAATGCCCTTTCCCGGTAATCCCGGAATATCTCGGCAAACAGGACCCGGCTACGATGAGAATCGAAGAAGGGAAGGTAACCCACATCTGGACCCAGGACCCGGATGTTTCAAAACAGGTGGTCCGGGCCAGTCTGATCGAAAACGTAGTGGAGAAGGCGGAGGATTTAATCGGCGAAGTGGACGCGGTACTCCTGGCCCGGGATGACGGCGAGAACCACCTGAAGATGGCCCGGCCCTTCATCGAAGCCGAAGTGCCCATCCTCATCGACAAGCCCCTGACCGACCAGGCCGCGGACCTCAAGGAGTTTGCCCGCTATTACCGGGAAGGGAAAAAGATTTTGTCCTGTTCCAGCGCCCGATACGCCAAAAGCATTACGGACCTTAAGGAAAGAAACGATCTGGGCCGGATTCTGACCGCCTCAGGCGTAACACCCAAGTACTGGCGTACTTACGGCATCCACATGATTGAAGCGATATACGCGGTGATGGGCGGCGGGCTTGAGTCGGTTCAGAACGTCGGCCGTCACAACGAAGAGATCGTGCACCTGAAGTATGCAGACGGCCGGCACGCGGTCATCCAGGCATTCGCCGGAATCCGCCGCGGTAACCTTACTTTTTATGGTGAAAACGGCACGGCTTCCCCTTCAGACCCGGACGCCTTCTTTCAGTTTAAGGCCATGCTCCGGTCTTTTATCCGGATGCTGGATACCGGTGCCCCTTCTTTCGACTGGCGGGAAACGGTGGAGATGGCGAAAGTAGTAATTGCCGGCCGGATGTCTCAGGAAGAAGGCGGCCGGAAGGTATTATTGAAAGAAATACCGGCGTAAATATCCGGAAGACGATATTCCCTAAAGATATGATGTGAGACAAATATTCGCGAGAATCCGGCATTTGACAGGAAAAAAGAGTAAGAGTATAATATTTGTTTGCA
>CAZBFL010000148.1:0-3209 GCA_964491175.1 uncultured bacterium | reverse complement strand
TTGATGCGGTTAAACTTCTGATTACCGGAACAAAGAAGTACGAAAACTTCGGCAAAGCAACCTACCGGAAAAACGGAGAGTTGATCAAGGAAAAAGGCTACAAACTGGTCTTCATCCAGAAGGTGGACGGAGAAGATTACTACGTGGTAGCTGCTGCGCTTCTGCCTTTAAACGTCCATGAATCCACCGTGGCCGAAAGCCTGGTGGAAGAAGCCCTGGCCATCCTGGGTTTTGGCGCCATCAACATCCTTCTTTTTGACCGGGGTTTCCTGGGCGGTCCCTTCTTTGATTTTCTGGAGGATAAAAAGATTCACTTTGTCTGCCCCACCAGAGACGACCAGCACCTAACCCGGCACATGCAGGGGCTGCACCGGACCAAAGAAGAAGTAACAACCACCCTGAAAGACGGCACAATCCTTTCCGGCTACGACCACCTGATTAAGATGGAGACCTGCCAGCGAAAGATAAACGGTGTCTTAATCTTAAAGCAAACAAAGAAAAGCAGAAAACAGGTAACGGAAGGAAAGGAATTCGGTTTCCTGACCAGCCTGCCGACCAGTTACGCCGCCCAGATTGAAAAGGTTTACACCCTCTACAGCCGCCGGTGGAAGATAGAAACCAACGGCAACCGGGAATTAAAGCAGGGCTGGTATCTTAATAACTTTCCCTCCCGCACCTGGAACGGGATATCCGCCCACGCATTTTTCACCCTCTTTATGTTTAACGCCATTACCGCCTACAGAAGCGGCCAAGGACGCGCTCTGACCGAAAAAGGCATTATCTCCTTACGCCTGAAACATTTCAAACCGTTTCGTCGCCAGGAGGAGGTGCTTGGCGCCGTTGCCGGCGGATACGTCGCCACCTATTCTCTGGAAGAGTTTGCCGGACTCTTTGACCTCCCTCCGCCCTCCGGAAAGTATCGCAACTGGCGGTGGGGAAGATTCCCTGACGGAAACCTGGCTCTTTTCCCTCCCGGAAGAAAGAACCTTTTAGAGGATTGATGTCTTTGCCCGCCTGTTTTAAAGGTAATACTGCCTCTTTATCAAGAAAAGATAGAGACCAGGCGGATATAATAATAGAGATTAAAGAAAAGAACGGCGTAAATCCGCAGGTAATAGCGAATTACCGTGGCTAGAAAAGGAGCGCACGGCAAATAGAGGGCGCTTCGTTTTTCTTAATCAGGAATTATTGTGAGACGCATTAAGATTGACAGGGATAGTTTTTCAAGGTAGAATAAAAGAATAAACGGGCGCCGGAGTTTGTCCGGCTCCGGACAAGCGCTAACAAGATTAACGCTAAACAGAGCTATCGTGGGAGGGATAATGACCAGATATATATTCGGCTGTTTTATTTTGCTCTTGCTGATTTCACCGGCGGCGTTCGGTGAAGAAGAAGGAGTCGGCGGGTATCTGGAAGGCGGGCCTTCGGAAACTTTTGAAACGCCGTCCCTTGACCTCCAGCGCTCCCATTACGGAACCTTCGAAAAACAATCGGAAGTGAAACCGGTGCGGGGCCTCACCCGGGAGGCGAAACCCCTGGCTGAGCCGGTTATCAAGGAAGTGCCCACCTTTGCCGAGGTGGAGGCCGCTAAAGTAAAAGCCTCTGCGGAAGCGGCGATGGAAGTGAGTAGAAAGGCGGAAGCAACGGCTGTTGAAGCAAAGCAGACCGCGATTGAAGCGAAGGCGGGCAGCGAGAAAGCGGTCGCTTCGGCCAACCAGTCAATCCAGACGGCAAACCAGGCGATCGACAAGACTAACCGGGCGATTGACGAGGTCAACGCAATCAACGAGAAAGTGATGCAGGAGAATGCAAAACTGCGGTTTGAGATGGAGCAGAAAGCCCAGGGGTTGGAACAGAAAGACCAGGAACTGTCCGAAGATATTGAGGGCTTGAAGAAAAAAATTGACGACCTTACCGTAAAGGAAGCCAAAAAAACCTTCTCCGTCTACACGGTCAAGAAAGGTGATTTCCTGATTAAAATTGCCGGAAAGAAAGATGTTTACGGAAAAGGGGATGCCTGGAAGAAGATCTATCAGGCGAACCGCGACAAGATTAAAAATCCTAACCTTATCTACCCGGGGCAGAAACTGCAGATTCCCGCACCGGATGGCGCTAAGTAAAGTCCGTTGAAAAAAGGCATCAGAACTTCAAGCCGCCAGGGCGGCGTTCCGCCCTGGCGCTACTTTCCGCCTGAAGCCCTGGTGCCTTTTTTTATGCTATGAAGCGCGTAAAGTTGATTGACAAAGAATTAGCCCGCGCCTTTTTCGGCCAGTTTGACCAGAATGTCCGTCAGCTGGAAGATGAATTTGGAATAACGATTGCCGGACGCGGCAGCGAGTTGGTCGTCAAAGGCGCCCGAAAAAAGGTGCTGGCGGCGATGTCGGCGGTTGAGGACCGCCTAAAGCAGATTAAGGGTAAGCATGATTTTCGTCGTCCGGCCATCGAACAGCCGCCGGGTGAAAAAACCGAAAGAAAAGACGCCATCTTCATCGGCTCCAGGCGACAGGTGGTCGTGCCCCGGCCCGGCGGCCAGAAGACCTATGTCCAGGCCGCCCGCGACCACGACGTTGTGGTCGGCATCGGACCGGCCGGCACCGGGAAAACCTACCTGGCCATGAGCCTGGCGATAGAATACCTCAAGCAGAACAAGGTTGAGCGCATCATTATCTCCCGTCCCGCGATTGAAGCCGGCGAAAAATTAGGTTTTTTGCCCGGGGACCTGGAGGAGAAAGTGCGGCCTTACCTTCAGCCTGTTTATGACGCTCTTTACGACCTTATCTGGCCGGAAGAAATCCGGCGGCTGATGGACCACCGCATTGTAGAAATCCTGCCGCTCGCTTACATGCGCGGCCGGACGCTTTCGGATGCATTTATCGTGCTGGACGAAGCCCAGAACGCCACGCCGGAACAGATGAAGATGTTCCTGACCCGGCTGGGCCTGGGTTCCCGGGCAATCATCACCGGAGACATAACCCAGTCGGACTTGCCGGCGGAGCGAACCTCTGGCCTGGAGGACATTGAGGGCTTTTTAAAAAAAGTTAAAGGCGTTAAGTTCGCCTACCTGACCGAAGAAGACGTGGTGCGCCATCCCCTGGTCCGGGAAATTATTCTGGCTTATGAAAAAGAAAAACAAAAAAAACGTTTACTTGCGCAACCTGCAGCGCAAAGTAAAGATAGACGTAAAAAATCTCCGTCAAAAGATAAACCGG
>CAZBFL010000147.1:0-3259 GCA_964491175.1 uncultured bacterium | reverse complement strand
AAAATTATAGCACAGCATCAGGAAAAATACTATCAAAACATTCGTTCCGTAACATTTTGACAAAAGTCGTGTAATCATGTTTTAATATTGTAAACTTAAGACGGGGAGGTCGTAAGAGCGGCCTGAGAGTTCTGAGAGACGAACAGATAACCCGCATAACCTGAACTGGATAATGCCAGCGTAGGGAAATTTAAACTATAGCGCCCCTATGCATCCGGCAGAGGGGCGTTTTTATTGGCATAAACGGAGGAGACCGATGCCGTTGGATGAAGTTAAAATTTCTAAGGCCATTATCGAATCTTTTAACAAGAAATTGATAGCGGCGCTGGATGTTGACGTGGCGATTGTCGGGGCGGGTCCGGCCGGGATGGTCTGCGGCTATTACCTGGCCAAGGCAGGCATAAAAACGGCGCTTTTCGAAAGAAAACTTTCCGTCGGCGGCGGAATGTGGGGCGGCGGCATAATGTTCAATGAAATTGTGGTCCAGGACGAAGGCAAGAGAATTCTGGACGAATTCGGCATCAGGAGCAGTCGTTACGAAAAAGGTTACTACCTGGCCGACTCGGTCGAGTCGGTTTCCACTATTTGCTCCAAAGCCGTAAAGGCCGGGCTGCGAATCCTCAACTTGATGAGCGTGGAAGACGTTATGGTGCGCCATAAAAAGGTAACGGGCCTGGTGCTGAACTGGACCGCGGTTGAGATGGCCAACCTGCACGTTGACCCGATTACCATGCGCGCTAAATTTGTGGTGGACGCCACCGGCCATCCGGCGGAAGTGGCCCGTATTGTCGAGCGGAAATCCGGCATCCGGCTCAAAACAAAAACGGGCAAGACCTCGGGCGAACAATCAATGTGGGCGGAAACGGGAGAAAGCACAATCGTGAAGAATTCAAAAGAAATCTGCTCCGGCCTGTACGCGTGCGGCATGTGCGCGAATGCGGTATTCGGCGGTCCGCGCATGGGCCCGATATTCGGCGGCATGCTTCTGGCGGGAGAAAAAGTTGCCGGGGAATTAATTAAAAAACTTAGAAATTATCGGAGTTGACAGGGAATACTCGGAGTGATTAAATAAGGGTTGATGGCTCGGTAATAAAAAAAGGTCGCCTTCGCCAAGGGTACGGCGGCCAAAGGAGGGCAAAATGGCGGGGATTACGAAGGAAAGTCTGGTGGAATTGTTGAATAAGGACCTCGGCCTGGAATATACGGCCTGCGTTCAGTATACCCAGCACCAGGGGGTTTTAAAGGGCGCGATGTATCAGAGCATCCAGAAGGAACTAATCATCCACGCCCAGGAGGAACTGGCCCACGCAACCATTCTGGCCAATCAGATAGATTATCTGGGAGGTTTCCCCACCGTTGAGATGCCGGTTCCGAAGGTTTCGAAGGACAACATCGAAATGCTGCAGGAAGATTTGGACGGCGAAAACGATGCCATCCGGAGGTATATCGCCAGGGTAAAGCAGGCCGAGGAGCTTAACCTGTATCATCTTGCCCAACAGCTGAGAACCATCCTGGCTGTTGAGCAGGAGCACGCCATGGACCTTGAGCAGGCGCTCGGCAAATAACGGGGGATTGCGGCGGTCACCGGTAAAAAGATACGCCGAGTAAAATTTTAGCGGAATTTAACGGGGTGTTTTGGTCTGCCGTGTCTCCGTTGGAAAGATGATGGAACCGGCAGTTCAGGTCAAGACTCATCTTCTTCGAAGTGAAAAAGCGCAATCCTGCCCCTATTTGGTAAGTACCGTTCAGTTCACTTCCTAAACCAGGAATATCAAGGTCCGTGTAAGCCAGCCCCAATCCTGCAAAAACATACGGAACTACTTTCTTGGAACTTGTGAAATTACGGCTTAGGATAAGGTTAAATCCCATTATTTCACCGGCTTCAGGAACCTGGACGAAAGCGACCGGTATTTCAACGAGCAGTTCCGGGCGCCCGCGGTACCATGACTTTCCGGTTTCCCCGGATAAAAAATAGCCGTAGCGATACACAACATCGATGGTTTCCACTTCCGTGCGGGTTTCACCCCAGCCGGGACGTGAAGTGCCGTATCCGGCCAGGAATCCCCATTCGCTTTTTGCATTAAGATAAGTATCATTCGCAAGACTGGCCCCGCTTTCCTGGGCAAAGAGCGAAAGGGGAAAGAGAAGAAATAAAAAGAGAAAGACCCGGATTTTTAAAAAGTTAACCTGTCTGTTTATCATTGGATTAAAATCTTGTGCTTGCCCGTCAAAAGGGAATGTTTTAGCCCGGCGGCCTGCTTTGTTTGCTATATTTTACTCTGAAGTATCGATAAACTCCAAATTTTTCCGTCTTGACCAGATTCCAGCAGGGTGGTAATATCTTTAGGAAAAGGTATCAATTCCGGCTGACGGTCATTTTTCTAAAAACAGGGACTCCGGATGGAAAAACCGCGTCAAAGACGGCCGCTTACCCGTTTTATCGTAATAATTGCCGTTCTAGTCTTGTTATACCTTCTCAACGACCTTGGTTCTCGTAAAAGCGCAAAAGAACAGATTTCAGAACTGGTTTCCAGGCATAAAGGGGCCGTCGTTCTTATGGAAAGCGGTACGGAAGCGGACAGGCCTTTCCGGGAAGCGCTGAAAGAGATACGGACGGAACTGAAAGGTGCGGCCGGAATAATAATTGTAAGAAGCAAAGGCGTAAAAGAAGCTTCTCAACCCGCCGCCGATTCATTGCCCGCTTTGGTTATTATCGATTCCCACGGAAACGAAATGCACCGTTTTGCCGGTTCGCTTGACTGAAAAGTTCTCGATGAATTGGTTCATCAGCTTTCAACCCACCACCACTGAAGGAGATAACCCGGCAATTAAAGAGCGTTTTCCTTCATAATACGGGAGGGAGCGATGGTTAAAGTGTCAAGGGCGATAAAGTGGCTGGTAATAATCCTGGCGCCATTGATGATGTTCGGTTGCAAATCTGCAAAAAACCAGGCGAATCTGGAAGTGGCCGAACTGAGCCTGTCGATGAAACTTCCTTCCGGCTGGGAAGCGGACAGGCAGAATCCGCGAATCTTTTCTGAAACAAAGAACAGGGATGATAATTTTGGCATGGTGGAAGACTATCCCCTGGAAGGAAAGAGTTTGAAGGAATACGTAGACTATATGCTGCCGGCAGGCGCCCCCGAACGGATAATTTCCAAAAATCCCGTAACGGTAAGCGGCCACGAAGCCATCGAAACGGTCAGCGAAGCCGAGTATACGGTCATAGACGTCAATATTCTTCATAATGACAGGGTCT
>CAZBFL010000146.1:0-3290 GCA_964491175.1 uncultured bacterium | reverse complement strand
GGCCGGCTTCCCGGCTGATTAGTTTGGCGCCCGGCGGGAAGATGCTGGTGATGGGAACTAAGTTGAAAGGCGCGATGCCGGCGTCCCGCAGCGCCCGTTCCAGGCTGGTCAGTTTCTCCCGGTCCCGGCCAACCCCTTTGGTCAGAAAGATTTTCTTGGCGGTAAGGTTCACCATTTTTCTCCCCCTTCTTTAATTAAAGAATCTATGCGCAGCGCCACTTTCAAGGCGGCCAGACCGGCATCTCCGGTGACTACCGGTTTTCCGCCTTCCCTAACGACTTTTAGAAATGAATCTATCTCCAAACTCAGCGGTTCTGCTTTTTCCACCACGACCGGTTCCCTGCTCATCAAGTCGGCCAGGGTGGGCCTTTCTTTTGTCCGCCAGGATTCATCCTGGTTTTTACGGTAACAGATGAGTTCCTGGCGTTCGCAGTCCAGGGACCAGTACTTACTGTTTTCAAAGACCCGAATTTTGCGCATGGACTGGTCGCTGATGCGGCTGGCCGTGAGGTTGGCCACAACGCCGGTGGCGAAGACCAGACGGCTGGTGGCGATATCCGCGCTGCTGGTGAAAGCGGAAAGTCCGAGGGCGCTCACCTCTTTTATTTCGGAATTGACCAGGTCCAGGACCAGGTCAAGGTCGTGTATCATCAGGTCCGCGACCACGCTCACTTCAATGCCCCGTCCCTTGAACGGTCCCAACCGGTGAATCTCCAGGTACCTGGGCGTCTGCAGTTCTTTCGCCAGCCGCTGCACCGCCGGGTTGAAACGTTCTATATGGCCAATCTGGAGCGGCACGTTCTTACGGCGCGAAATGCGGACCAGTTCCTCACCCTCTTCTGCGGTGCCGGAGATCGGTTTTTCCAGGAGGACCGGTTTTCCGGCGGCCAGGAGTTCCGAGGCAACCAGGTGGTGCAGGTTGGTCGGGACCGCGATGCTGGCCGCGTCTATCTCCGGAATAACCCTTCGGTAGTCGGCAAACCACGCCGTTCCGTAGTCTTTTGCCAGCCGTCGGCCCCGGTCCTCGTCCGGGTCGCAGATTGCCGCAAGTTTTACGCCGGGTTTGCGGGAATAGACCCTGATATGGCCTTCTCCCATGTGGCCGGCGCCGATTACCGCAATCTTTATCATTTTATAATAACGGTGTTAAAAACTCTTTTGCTTTTAAGATGTCCTCCATCTGCTGGGGACCGGAAATCTCTCTTTCAATGGTGAGGGCGCCCCGGTAACCGCAATCTTTCAGTTTGGGTATCAGTTTCGGAAAATTGACGCGGCCTTTGCCCAAAGGTTTCTCCTGGCCCAGTTTCCGTCCGTCAACCGGATATTCGCCGTCTTTGGCGTGGACTCCCCGGACGAACTTTCCGAATACGTCCAACGCATCCACGGGGTTGGCTTTGCCGTAAAGCAGAAGGTTGGCCGGGTCAAGATTTATGCCCAGATTGGTCAGGCCTATGTCGCCGATGGTCCTCAAAAGGGTTACCGGAGTCTCCTGGCCGGTCTCAAAACAGAAGAACTGTTTGTTTTTTTGGCAATAGGCCGCTATTTCCCTAAGCGCAATCACCAGGCCGGGGTATAGGGGGTCGTTGGGGTTTTCCGGAATAAATCCGGCGTGGGTGCATACGTCCGCAACTCCAATCTCTCCGGCAAAGTCAGAACCTTTTTTGAGGGCCTCTATCCGGACATACCGGTATTCCGGCGGCACCAGGCCCAGGGTTGCCGGGCCTTCAATAAAGTTCCAGGACGCCGGTCCCGGCCAGCCAACCCAGAGCAGGGTTATTTCAATGCCTGACTTCCGGGTTGCCTCTTTTACCATCGCGGCATTCTCCGGGGTGAAGAGGTTCTGGTTCCAGCAGACCAACTGGCAGGTTTCAAAACCCATTTCACTTGCTTTCTTAAGGCTCTTTTCGCCTTCTTCCAGAGAGGCGATTACCCCTAATTTCAGTTTTTCCATTTTAAAATTGCTCCGTTAAATTTGCAATCGTTTCCCGTTTCCGGATAATTTGGTTCTCCTTCCCGGAGACCAGCACTTCGGCCGGACGCAGCCGTCCGTTGTAGTTGGACGACATCGCAAAACCATAAGCGCCGGTTTCACCGACCAGGAGAAGGTCGCCTTCTTTGACCGAATCCGGCAGCAAACGTTCTTTCCCCAGGAAATCGCCGGACTCGCAGACCGGCCCCACCACGTCGAAAGAAAGTTTTTTTCCTTTGGGTTTTTGGGCCGTCCGGATGTTATGCCAGGCTTCGTAAAGCGACGGACGGATAAGGTCGTTCATCCCGGCATCTACGACCAGGAACCTCTTATGGGGTCGGTCCTTGCGGTAGATAATCCGGGTCAACAGGAAACCGGCCGGCGCGATGAAGTGGCGGCCGGGCTCAAAGATTATTTTCAGGTCTATATTTTTGACCGCTGCGCAAATAGCTCTTCCGAACTCCTCAATTTCAGCCATCTTTTTATCATACGTAACCGGAAATCCGCCGCCCAGGTCCAGGAATTGAAAAGGATAAATTTCGTGCAGCCGCCGCGCCTCCTTAATGGCTTTCAGGTACGGCGCCGGCGAATCTATCTGGGAGCCGAGATGAAGATGGAGTCCGCCAATCTTCAAATGAGGGAAAGCAGCCGGTTTCTTCAAAACCGAAATAACTTCTGCTTCGGTCAGCCCGAACTTATTCTCTTTTTTTCCGGTGGAGATGTAGTGGTGTCCGCCGGCTTCAATATCCGGGTTGAGCCGCAGGAGCGCGGTAATCTCCTTCTTCTGTTTTGAAGCCAGGCGGTTAAGAAGAGCGAGTTCCGACAGGGATTCCACGTTGAAGAGAGAGACGCCTTTTTTCAGACCGAACTCAATTTCATCCTCCCTTTTACCGACCCCTTCCATGATGATATCCCGGGGGCGAAAACCGGCCTTCAGGGTGATGGCCAGTTCTCCGGGTGAAATCACGTCGGCGCCGCAGCCGGTGTCTTTCAGGATTTTGAGCAGGTGCAGGTTGGAATTTGCCTTGCAACTGTAACGGATTATCGGCGTAATTTCGGAAAAGGCCTTTTGAAACCGCCGGACGCTTTCCCGAATCGCCTTTTCGCTGTAAAGATAGAGGGGCGTGCCGTACTTCTCCGCCAGGCTGGCCAGCCGGCACTCCTCCACAAACCCCTCTCTTTTTTGGTATTTAAAATATTCCATGTTTTTTACGTAGGGGTCGCATTCATGCGACCCGCGGGCTCGATAAATCGAGCCCTTACCTAAGTAATTTCTCCCATTTCCGCAGTTGCCCGGCGACCAGGGCCGGGTTGGTGGAGC
>CAZBFL010000145.1:339-3302 GCA_964491175.1 uncultured bacterium | reverse complement strand
ATAAGGTATCGTGCGGGGTTTTTCCGATTGCCTGCCTTTTCCGGTATAAACAGGTACAATTCCCGGGATGCGCGCGTCAAAGCCACGTACAGATTATCCAGTTCGTCGGTCAGACTCCGACGGTATTCCTGATGATAGTGCTCCAATATTTCCGGTGAAAAACGGGTATATTCCTTATTCAACCTCATTAAACCAAGTTTGTTGTCCTGTTCTTGATAAACGTTAAAAGAACTGCTGCGGGCCTGGTTTGCCGAACGTCGGTTTACGCTGGCGTCAATACTGAGAAACGGAACGATGACCACCGGAAACTCCAGCCCCTTAGCTTTGTGGATGGTCATCACCCGGACCGCATTGCCCGGGGTTGCGGCCACGTACATCTTTTCCGTTGGCGCATCCTGAAAATATTCCAGAAATTCGGCCAGGCTGGGTTCTTCTTCCTCCTGTTCCCTGATTATCTCCAGAAACCGCATGAAAAATCCCTGGTAGTCGGGAAAATTACGGAGGATTTTGAACTTACGAAAGATGCTCACCGTCAGTTCGTAAGGCGGATAAAACCCGACGCTGTTAAAAAATTCCTCAATCAGGTCTTCCCAGGCCGGCTTGAATGAATCCCGAAATTCCGTGTAGAGATAACCGCCCCGCCTGTGCCTGAAAATAAAATTGTGTATCTCTTCCCGGTTCAGACCGGAGGCCTTCAGAAAGATATCGCCGGTCAGAAAAGAAGCGCAGGCAAGGTTGTCAACCGGCGAATTAAGGAATTTAAGGAAAGAAAAGAGTTCCTTGACCAGGGGGTTTTCTCTCACGTTGAGGGTCTTTTCCGACTCCACCGGGAAACCGGACTCCAGCAGCCAGCCGGTAATAACCTCCACCCGGGCGTTATCACGGGAGAGGACGGCGATATCGCCCGGCGCAAAGCGCTTCAGGAGTTCGCCGACCAAATTTTTTACCTTACCCTTTATCAATTCTTCATCGTTCTGTGTTTCATTCGAATCAATTTTCTCCACCCGCACATAACCTTTGTCCTTATCCGGCAGATGCTCCTGCCGGGAGTCGGCGAAGACCGAAACTATTGTTTCCGTAGAATCAATTTCCTCCGCCTCCCCGCTCTCCGCCAGAAAACGCCTGATATTCTCCGGCGCAAAGATATTATTATTGAATTCCACAATCTCCTTGTGGCTCCGGTAATTTTTATTCAGCCGTTCGCCGAAGACCGGACTGGCGGGAAATTCCTTCCTTTTTTCCAGAGAAAGAAGCAGGGTATCGTCCCCGCCCCGGAAACGATAGACCGCCTGCTTCCGGTCTCCGACGCAAAAGAGGGAACCGGCCCGGGAAAGCGCGTCTTCCAGCAGCAGGTAAAGGTTTTGCCACTGGAGCCGGCTGGTGTCCTGAAATTCGTCAATCAGGTAGTGGTTGAAACGGGTCGCCAGCCGGTAATAGATTTCCGGCACGTTGACCGTTTTCCGGTCCAGCAGTCCCCGGGCGCGGCTGTTCAATTCCTCCAGAAAGATGACGTCGTCCTTTCCGGCCAGTTTGCGGAACTCTTTCTCCACCAGATAATAGATGTCAATATACCGGTTGAATACGGCTGACGACTGAAGCCGGCACAGTTGGTCCAGGTCATCCTTAACCTCCTGCCAGAGCCCGGTAACTTCCAAAGGAACTTTAAAGCCCTTGTTTATCGGGAAATCATCCTGGCTGAACCGGGCCGGGACCTTTTTCACGCTGAAAAAAGCGCCGCCCGAACCGCAGAACCTTTCCAGGGATTTTTTGAAAGTTCCGTTGGTCCCTTCCGGCAAATCACGGTATAATTTTTTGATATTTCCGGCTATCTTCTCCTGCAAAGGAAAGGCGTCGGTTATTTCCCGCGGGTACTTCTGAAAAACGCCGGCGTAGATGCTGTTCTGGTAAAAGAGAGAGCCGATGATGGAAAAGATATCCCGCCTGGGCAGCCAGGACGGGTTCTCCTCCAGGCGGATGTACTGACTGAGAAACTCTTCCAACAGACTGCGGGTGCGCTTATTCCCTTCGCCCGCCTTTTGCAGAACCTCGTCCAAACTGTAAGAAAGGTAATCCCGCAAATCCTCCCTGACCCGGAAATTGGCGGAAAGACCCAACTTGAAAGCGCAGGCGGAAAGGATGGCGTTGATAAAGCTGTCTATCGTCTGCACCTGGAAGAGGTTATAGTTGCGGATAAGATGGTCCAGCGCAACGGCGGCCTTATCCCGGCTCTCCTCCGCGGAAACGCCGGCCCCTTCCAGCGCAGTCAGGATATTCTCCTTCTCCTCGGGTGAAGAGTAGGCATCAAGGCTGACCATCTTCAGGAACCGGATAATCCGCTCCTTCATCTCAACCGCGGCCTTGTTGGTGAAGGTTATCGCCAGGATATTGTGCAGGGGAATATCCGCCTGGTCCGCGCCGCCGCCCAGAAGTAACTGGATATACCTGGTCGCCAGGGCATAGGTCTTCCCGGAACCGGCCGACGCCACCACGGTCCTAATCTCCGGAAACCTCAATCCTCTTTTATCTGTCATTGCGAGCGTATTTCGTGCGGCAATCCCGTCTTTTCCCCGAATTTATGCTATAATTTTTATGTGACTAAAAAACCCTTAATTGCCACTAATCCCTATCTTAAAAACCCGGCTACCCGTCAAAAGTTATTCCTGATTTCGGCTTTAACTTCAGCCGGCGTGGAAGGCGTGCGAATTTCCGATAAATTCATCTCTTACAAAAACTGCGCTGGCGATAAAGTTTCCTTCCACAAAACCGCAAAATCCGCTAAATCAAAGTAGGACGGGCGTCTCGCCTGTCTCCTTAACAACTTTCACGTCTTCCGGTTAAACAGCCACAGCAGGAACAGAACCACAAAGAAAAAGGTTAGCGGGTCCATACAAGAAAAAAGTGGACGTTGCTTAAGTTTTTGATTTTGGGTCTGTTTTCAAAAAGTTTTCATATTGATTGTTGAT
>CAZBFL010000145.1:0-329 GCA_964491175.1 uncultured bacterium | reverse complement strand
ACCGGACGGTGGGGTAAAAATCATATCTGGTGTTTATAAGATATCCAAACAGTGATAAAATCTGGCGAAATCAGGTGAAGTTGGATGACGGCGAAAGCCGTTGCTATTTCTTCTTTTCCTAACGTATTACCAAATCTCGGTTATTTATGATTGATATAATGCGTTCAGTAGGCTGGAACCCCGGTTTTTGACCCAACCCAATCCAGCATCTCCTTGAAAATCGGGCACTCCAATTGCCCCGGTTTTGGATAAATAATTTGCCTAAGATTATTTACATTACCCAACACGGCTCCCGCGTCTTTCGTATCGCGATATGCCCTGCGTTTATA
>CAZBFL010000144.1:0-3309 GCA_964491175.1 uncultured bacterium | reverse complement strand
GGTGGAGGAGTCAGGGCCGGCGCTCAAGAGCATTTGCCAAAAACACGGCTTGCGCCGCGACCCATTGCTCCAGGCCCTGGCCGAACTGCGCGGCCATCAGCGCGTGACCGACCCCAATCCCGAAGACAAGTTCCAGGCCCTGGAGAAATACGGCCGCGACCTCACCGCCCTGGCGCGCGCCGGCAGGATTGACCCGGTGATCGGGCGCGACGACGAAATCCGCCGCGTCATGCAAGTCTTGACCCGGCGCACCAAGAACAACCCGGTGCTCATCGGCGAAGCCGGCGTGGGCAAGACCGCCATCGTGGAAGGACTGGCGCAGCGGGTGGCTTCCGGCGACGTGCCGGAAACTTTAAAAAACCGCCGGGTCCTGGCCCTGGACATCGGAGCCCTGATTGCCGGCAGCGTTTACCGCGGCCAGTTTGAAGAAAGAATAAAATCGCTCCTGAAGGAGATTGAAAAGGAACAGGGGAAAATTATCCTGTTCATCGACGAACTCCATACCCTGGTCGGGGCCGGAGCCGCGGAAGGAGCGATGGACGCGTCAAACATGCTTAAACCGGCCCTGGCCAGAGGGGAACTGCGGTCGGTCGGCGCCACCACCCTGAACGAATACCGGAAATTCATCGAGAAGGACCGCGCCCTGGAACGGCGGTTTCAAACGGTTCTGGTCAAAGAACCTTCGGCGGCGGATACCGTTTCCATCCTGCGCGGCCTGCGCGAAAAATATGAAATGCACCACGGCGTGACGATTAAGGATTCGGCGCTGGTGGCCGCCGCCAACCTTTCCAACCGCTATATCACCGAACGATTCCTGCCGGACAAGGCGATCGATTTAATTGACGAAGCGGCCAGCCGGCTCCGCATGGCCATAGACAGCAAACCGAGCCAACTGGATGAGATAGACCGTAAAATAGCCCAGTTAAAGGTTGAGCGCGAGGCTTTGAGAAAAGAAGAAGACAAAACCGTGAAAGAACGGCTCAAGAAGGTTGACCTGGAACTCCAGGGGTTGGAAAAAGAGAGCCAGAAATTAAATAACCAGCAGCAGAAGGAGAAGACCATCATCCGGGAAATCCAACGACTCCGAGGGGAGATTGAAAAAGGGAGGAGCGAAGCGGAACACGCCACCCAGGAAGGAAACCTGGCGAAGGCCGCGGAACTCCAATACGGCACGATGCCCGGACTCCGGCAAAAACTGGAAGAGGCCGGAGCCAAGTTGGCCGAAGTACAGAAAGAGATACAGTTGCTGAAAGAAAGCGTGGACGAAGAGGATATTGCGGAAATCGTCTCCCGCTGGACCGGAATCCCACTCTCCCGAATGATAGAGACGGAGACGGAAAAACTGCTCCAGATGGAGGAACGGATTCACCGGAGAATGGTGGACCAGAACGAAGCGGTCTCCGCGGTTTCTGACGCCATCCGGCGCAGCCGCTCCGGACTCGCGGACCCGAACCGCCCGTTGGGTTCTTTTATCTTTCTGGGTCCGACCGGCGTGGGCAAAACAGAACTGGCGCGCAGCCTGGCGCAGTTCTTATTTGACAGCGAAAAAGCGCTGGTGCGGCTGGACATGTCGGAATATATGGAACGCCATACGGTCAGCCGCTTAATCGGAGCGCCGCCCGGCTACGTCGGCTACGAGGAAGGCGGCCAGTTGACCGAAATAATCCGGCGGCGGCCCTATTCGGTAATCCTCCTGGACGAAATTGAAAAAGCGCACCAGGACGTCTTCAACGTCCTTCTGCAGGTCCTGGACGCCGGCAGACTGACCGACGGACAGGGTCGGGTGGTTGACTTCCGAAACAGCATTCTGATTATGACCAGCAATATCGGCGGCGAATATATCCAGGAGGTGGGCGGCGTGGAGGAAAAATCCCGCAGCCTGGTACTGGAAAAGATGCGGCGCACTTTCCGGCCGGAGTTCCTCAACCGGATTGACGAAATCATCCTTTTCCACCCGCTGGGTCCCGAAGAAATAAAGGGAATCGTGGAATTGCAGTTAGGCTACCTGAAAGAACGTCTGGCCGAAAAGGATATTATGGTTGAAATCAAGCCAAAGGCGGAAATTTATCTGGCCAAAAAAGGATACGACCCGGTCTTCGGCGCCAGACCCATCAAACGGCTTATCCAGCGGGAAATGGAGAACGTCCTGGCCAAACAATTAATTTCCGGCGAGATTAAGCGCGGGGAGAAGATTGCCGTCGATTCCGACGGCAATCAGCTGACTTTTACTTGATGTCATTGCGAGGCCGAAGGCCGCGGCAATCCCGTTTTAAGGATGAGATTGCCACGTCGCAAAAATCGCTCCTCGCAATGACCGATGCTTGTGGAACTTAAAGATAAGGTTGCGGTTGTTACCGGCGGGGCCCAGGGATTGGGCGAGCACCTGGCCCGACGCCTGATAAAAGAGGGCGCTTCCGTTGCGCTCTGGGACATAAGCAAAACGGTGCTTGAAACCGCAGAAAAGATCGCCTCAGGATTTCCCGGCCGGGCTTCCGGCTCCGTCGTTGACGTTACCAGAGAAAAAGAGGTTGACGACGCCGCGCAGGAAGTTGCGAAAAAATTCGGCCGCCTGGATATTATGGTGGCAAACGCGGGAATCGTAAGGGCATATGAAATAACCGAACTCCCGTTCGCTGACTGGCAGAAGGTCATTGATGTCAACCTCACCGGATACTTCCTCTGCGCCCGGGCTGCGGCCCGGATAATGAAAGAACAGAAATCCGGCGTAATCATTGACATAAATTCCAAGAGCGGTAAAAAAGGCAGTTATAAAAACTGTTCCTACGTTGCCAGCAAATTCGGCGGTATCGGCCTGACACAATCAATCGCCCTGGACCTGGCGCCGTACGGAGTCCGGGTAAACGCCGTCTGCCCGGGAAACCTGCTGGATTCCCCTCTCTGGGTAAACAGTTTGTATGACCAGTACGCCAAAAAATGGGGAATCTCCAAGGAAGAGGTACGCAAGAAATACCTTGACCAGGTCCCGCTGAAAAGGCCCTGCACCTATGAAGACGTCGCTAACGTGGTCGTCTTCCTGGCCGGCGAACAATCTTCCTATATGACCGGCCAGGCGATCAACGTTACCGGTGGGCAGGAAATGCGTTAAATAATTTCTGTCATTGCGAGGAGCGCAGTATGCGACGCGGCAATCTCGTCGTTAAATAATGTCCAAACAATATTGCGTTTATATTTTAACCAATAAATGCAATAAAATTTTATACACCGGTATAACCAGCAATCTTCCAAAACGAATTTACGAACATAAAACAAAAGCAGTAGCTGGATTTACCAAAAAATATAACATTGATA
>CAZBFL010000143.1:0-3312 GCA_964491175.1 uncultured bacterium | reverse complement strand
GGGCATGAAAGATGCGCTTAAACCATATTTCCGGGCTACTTCTTTGGTGATGACCTTAACCGTCAGCAGGTCGTCGGCGATGGTCAGGGCGTTGCCGTAGCGGAGGTCAAGTTCCGACTGGCCGGGCGCCACTTCGTGGTGACCGTAATCAATCGCAATACCCATCTCCTCAGCCAGACGGACGGTCTCCTGCCGCAGTTCCGAAGACAGGTCCTGCGGGGCGAAGTCAAAATAACCGCCCTGGTCAATTACTTCCGTGCCGCACCCCTTAAAATAGAAATATTCCAGTTCCGGGCCGACATTAAATTCAAAACCTTGCTTTTTGGCGCGTTCCATCAACTTTTTTAAAGCCAGCCGGCCGTCGCCCGCATAACCCTTTCCCTCCGGGGTTATGATGTCGCAAAAAACCGCAGCCACTTTTTCGTCCGGCCGGGAACACCAGGGCAGGGTGCGGAAGGTCGCCGGCTCCGGCTTCAACAGGAGGTCGCTTTCGTAGATGCGGGCAAAGCCCTCAACCGAAGAACCGTCAAAACCGATGCCTTCTTCCAGCGCTTTCTCCAGTTCCCGGTCGCGGATGGTGACCGACTTTAATTGTCCCAGGATGTCTACAAACCAGAGGTTGATAAATTTGATGTTCTCTTCCGTTGCCTGCTTCAATATCTTTTCCGTTTCTTTCATGACGCACCTCCGGTTATAATGACATTACTGCGTCCGCGCACTTTGGACAAAGGTCGGGATATTTGACATTCCTGCCTATTTCACCGCTGTGCACCCAACAGCGCGGGCATTTGGGCAGGTTGGTCCGGCTAACCGACACCTCCGGCTCCGGGCCGCCCGCTTTTGCTGAAATTTCCGCCTCGGAAACGATCAGCAGTTCCTTCAGGTGTTTTGACAGCGCCAGCGGTGAAAGCCTGGAGAAAAGGGCCGGGCTAACCTTGATTTCAACCTTTGACTCCAAACTGCTCCCGATTTCGCCTTTGGCGCGTAAACTCTCTATCGTTTTCAAAACCTCCTTGCGCAAACCGAAAAACTCTTCGCACGAGTCGACAAGCGCTTCGTCCTTAAATTCTTTAAGGTTTTCGTGCAGACAAAGGTGGATGCTTTCCGGGTCCCCGGCCTTCTTGGGCAGGTATCGCCAGGCCTCCTCCGCGGTAAAGACTAAAATCGGCGCCAGGAGGTCTATCAACATCCGGCCGGCGTGGTACAGCCCGGACTGACCGCTCCGGCGCTCCGGAGAATTTTTGGAATAGGTATAAAGCCGGTCTTTCAGAATGTCAAGGTAGAAAGCGGAAAGGGTCTGGTTGCAGAACTCGTAGACCTGCCCGGCGACCCGGTAAAAAGAAAAGTTCTGGTATGCGGCAACCGCCTCTTCCTGAAACCGGCTTGCCTCGGCAAGGAACCACCGGTCAACCGGCAAAAGATTTTCCTTTGAAACTCCGTGCGCGGCCGGGTCAAAATCGGACAGGTTCCCCAGGATAAAACGAAGCGTGTTGCGGATGGTCCGGTACTGTTCGGCCGCGACTTTGAAACCGTGCATGCTGGTCTTGATATCCGCGCCGTAGTCCTGGCCGGCGGCCCAGAACCGCACAACGTCCGCGCCGAATTCCTTTAACGCTTCTTCCGAGGTAATCACGTTACCCAGGGACTTGCTCATTTTCCGGCCCGCCTCGTCAACCGTAAAGCCATGGGTGAGGACCCGGCGGAAAGGCGGTTGTTCTCTGGTTGCCATGGAAGTAATTAGGCTGGTCTGAAACCACCCCCTGTGCTGGTCGCTGCCTTCCAGGTAAAGGTCTGCCGGGTAATAACCGCTGCCTTCCAGCGCGCCGGCCCAGGATACGCCGGAATCGAACCAGACATCGATAATGTCTTTTTCTTTTTCAAACCGTTTCCCGCCGCAGCCGCAGGTTACGCCCTCCGGTACAAAATCATCCGCCTCCTTTTTAAACCAGGAGTCGGAACCCTCCCGGCTGAAAATTTCGGCGATCCGGTCAAAGACCTTTTTCTCCATTAACGGTTTGTTACACGCCTTGCACCAGACAACCGGAACCGGAACACCCCAGTGGCGCTGACGGGAAAGGCACCAGTCCGGCCGGGTTTCAAGCATGCCGGCCAGCCGCCTTTGGCTTTCCGGGGGCAGGAATTTTATTTCTTCCGTCGCTTTTATCATCCGTTGGCGCAGGTCTTTGTGGTCGACGTTAAGGAACCATTGCTCGGTGGCGCGGAAGATGACCGGGTTTTTACAGCGCCAGCAGGTCGGGTAATTGTGGCTTATCTCTTCGGAAAAAAGAAGGCGGCCGGTGTCGCGCAGTTTCTGAACAATCAGGGGGTTGGCGTCCCAGACCGAAAGACCTTCCCATTCCGGAACCTCGGCAGTGAAACGGCCGGTTTCGTTAACCGGAGAGAGCACCGGCAGATTATGTTCCTTCCCGACCAAAAAATCCTCCTCGCCGTGGCCGGGCGCGCTGTGAACAACGCCGGAACCGTCTTCGGCGGAAACAAAGTCGGCGGCGACAACCGGTACTTTCCGCTCCAAAAAAGGATGTTTTGCCGAAAGGCGGGTCAGCGCTTCGCCTTTCAGGCCGGCTTCTCGTTTTACCGCTTTTTTACCCGCCTTGTCGAAAACAACCTCGATCAGGTTTTCCGCCAGGATTATATTGTGTCCCTCAAACTCCACCAGGCTGTAGTTAAGTTCGGGGTGAACGAGGAGGGCGACGTTTGCCGGCAGCGTCCAGGGTGTGGTGGTCCAGACGAGAAAAGAGACGTTTTCGGCCCCGGGCAAGATTTTCTGCGGGTCCTCAACCACCGGAAAAAAAACATAGATTGAGTCTGTTTTTAAATCCTGGTACTCAATCTCTGCCTCGGCCAGCGCGGTTTCGCAGTGGGTGCACCAGTAAATCGGCCGTTTTCCCCGGTAGACATATCCGGAAAGGGCCAGGTCGGCAAATATCTTCACTTCCCGCGCCTCATATTCCGGCAAGAGAGTCAGGTAAGGATTGCTCCAGTCGCCGTAAACGCCCAGGCGTTGGAATTCTTTCTTCTGAATTTCGACAAACTTCCGGGCGTATTCCGCGGCTTCTTTGCGGAAAGATACCGGGTCAACATCCGCTTTTTTGCGGCCGGACTTTTTTAAAACCTGGTGCTCAATCGGCATCCCGTGACAGTCCCAGCCGGGCCGGAAGGGCGTCTTTTTGCCGGCCCGCATCTGGCTGCGCACCGTAATATCTTTCATTACCCGGTTGAAAGCGGTGCCCAGGTGGATGTGACCGTTGGCGTAAGGCGGGCCGTCGTGCAGTATAAAATACGGACCGTCGG
>CAZBFL010000142.1:0-3317 GCA_964491175.1 uncultured bacterium | reverse complement strand
GATATAATATAATAAATTATGAAACCGAAGCAAATAAAGGCGAAGCAGGCAAAACCCGAGCCGGCAAAGCGGAAGCGCGTTATTGCGCCGGTCATTCAAAACCGCCGCGCCCGCTATGATTACGAAATTTTCCAGACGGTGGATGCCGGTTTGTCCCTGGCCGGGCCTGAGGTAAAGTCTATCAGGAGCGGCAATGCCTCTTTGGCAGATTCATTCGCCCGGATTGACAAAAATGAGCTTTTACTGCATAATATGTATATCGCTCCTTACCCGTACAGCCGGGAGGAGCTGGACGCCAGGCGTCCGAGAAAACTGCTCCTTCACAAACAGGAAATACTGAAGTTAAGCCAGGCGGTCAGCCAGAAAGGCCTGACGCTGATACCTCTGAGGGTTCATTTCCGGCGCGGCTGGGCGAAGGTCGAGATAGCCATCGCCAAAAGCAAGAAACAGTTTGATAAAAGGGAGAAAATCCGGCGCCGCGTATCCGATTTGGAAATGCATAACCGCAGTTAATGGGGGCGAACTGATTCGACTGGAACGGAAGCAACGGATTGGAGCATGCCGAGTTCGGGGAAGGGCTCGTTAAAATCCCCAAAAACAAACTGCCAATACGGCAAACTATCTGGCGGCATAAGCCAGACTCCCCTCTGACGGCCTGTAGTTAGAGAGCGGAGCGGATAGCAGGCTGGCTCCTTTATTCCGCCTTAAGATAAAGGAGTAAGAAACCTTGAGGCTACGGCCGGTTCATCCATTTCCCGAGAGGGACCGGCAAAAAGACAAAACGGGGAAAAAGCATGTAGCGCCAACCGTTCTTTATTTCAGGACCGGAGCTCACTACTCCGCGCCTCCACCGGGGTCGGACAAAATCCGACCCCATTTTTATTGTAAAATCTTCCTGATTTCCGTCAGCACCAGTTTCTCGGATTCATCCAGGCCGGCGTTGATGGTGCAGCCGGCCGCGTTGCGATGTCCGCCGCCGCCGAATTCGGCGGCAACCTTCTGCACGTCGTAGTCATTCTTTGAACGCAGATTTACCCTGGTTTTTCCGTCAGGCAGTTCCTTCAGAACAAAAGTAACGTGATTGCCTTCAACCACCCTCAGGTAATCTATAAAATTCTCGCTGTTCACTTCCGAAGTGCCCGTCTCCCGGTACATCTGCCGGCTCACCCGGCAGTAGACCACGCGTTCGTCCGGTGTTTGCTTAATGGTGGAGAGGGTTCTTCCCAGCAGAAGAAGGGTGGCAAATGGAACCTGTTCGTAGATGCCTTCCGTGATTTTGTTCGGTTCCGCACCGTTGTCTATCAGGTCGGCGGTAATGCGCAGGGTCTGAGCGTTGGTGTTAAAGCGGAAGGAGGAGGTATCGGTGAGGATGGCCGCGTAGAGCGCCGAGGCGATCTCCGGGGTTATCTTTTCACCGGACCGGATGATTATGTCGTGAACTATTTCTCCGCACGCGGAAACTCCCGGCGAAACCAGGTTTACCGTTCCGTAAAGTCCGTTATCAAAATGGTGGTCTATGTTAAGAATGGGGACATTTCCCGTCAGTTTTCCGGATTGGCCGGCACGATACCTGCTGCTGCATTCCAAAAAGACGGCGGCTTCAAAAGAATTTCGAAAGCCTGGCCGGCGTTTAAAATCGGCCGCCGTCCGGATTAATTCGCTTCCCTCTAAAAACCGGTAGTCGGGCGGCACCGGCTCGTCATTGACTATAACCGCCTTCTTGCCTTTCGCCTTGAGAAAAAAATAGAGCGCTATTTCGCTTCCGATGGCGTCCCCGTCCGGAGACAGGTGGCTCGTGATTAAGAAAGAGCGGTAAGTGTCTAAAAATTTCAATTCATCCATATTTTGACGGCCAACCCTTCTTTAAGACCGGGCAGACCGTCTCCGGTAAGAGCGGAAGCAAAGACCGCTTCCGGGAATTTACGTCCGAGCCGTTCTTTTTGTTCCGCAGTCAGAAGATCCAGTTTGTTGATGACGACCAACCGCGGCACGTTTCCCGCCTCAACCTGGTTTAAAACGTCTATCGTTGTATGGTAATGCTCGGAAATCAGACCGGAACTTCCGTCCAGAACCACCACAATCAGCTGCGCGGCGGATATTCCTTCCAGGGTTGCGTGAAACGCAGCGACCAGGGTGTGGGACAGATTATGGAGAAATCCAACCGTATCGGTCGCGACCGCAATCTTTCCTTCTCCAAAGTAAATACGCCGGGTGGTGGTATCAAGCGTGGCAAAAAGTTTGTCGGCCACCAGCGTTGCTTCTTTGCGGCACATGATATTAAGAAGCGCGCTCTTGCCGGCGTTGGTGTAGCCGACCAGCGCAATCTCCGGTACGCCCCTGCCTTTGCGCAGGTCCCGGAGTTTTTGCCGCTGTTTCTCCAGGGCTAAAATCCGGGTTTCCAGGCGCTGGATGTGTTCCCGGGCTCTCCGGCGTTCTTCCTCCAGTTTCATTTCGCCGGGGCCGCGGGTACCGATGCCTCCGCCCAGCCGGGAAAGGAGAATGCCCCGACCGGTCATTCGGGAGAGGCGGTAATTCTCCCAGGCGAGTTCCACCTGGAGTTTTCCGGCGGCGCTGTGGGCGTGTTGGGAAAATATCTGCAGAATCAGGCTGGTCCGGTCCAGTATCTCTACGCCCCAGCTCTCTTTTAAGTTCCGTTGTTGAATTCCGGAAAGGTCCAGGTTCAAGACAGCCCGGGTAAACCCTTTTTCCTTAATCCGGCCGGCAATCTCCGCCACCTTTCCTTTTCCGAAATAGGTTGTGGCGTTCGGTTCCCTGACCTTCAGCGTTTCCGCTCCGCCCGCCGGAATTCCGGCGGTCAGGCAGAGACTTTGCAGTTCCGCAACCGCCTCTTCGGTCGGGAAACCTTGCGGGCCTTCGTCAACCACAATCAGTAATGATTTCAGCAATTTTGAGAATCTCTGTAATCGACCCGGCGCATTAATGTGCCTTGATCTCCAAAATTTCGACCAGAGAGTAGGGCTGACGGTGACCGAAGGCCTTCTTGTAATCCTTTTTCGATTTTCGCTTGAAGACCAGAATCTTCCTGTTCTTGCCTTCGGATATTATCTTTGCCTTTACTTTGATTTTAGATAATTTCCCCTGGTCGGTTACCACAGTTCCCTCGTCGGAGGTGAAGAGCAGCACCCGGTTGAACAGAACCTCATCCTTGTTCTTTTTCTGACGGGAGAGTTTTTCCACCTTCAATTTCATGCCCGGGGAGACGAGATATTGCTTTCCGCCGGTTTCGATTACGGCTTGCATCATGGCCTCCGTTTTTTTGTTTTTACCTCTAAAATATATTATAATATCATAAATTT
>CAZBFL010000141.1:0-3322 GCA_964491175.1 uncultured bacterium | reverse complement strand
CTGCCCAACCTCATCGGCTTCCTCGCCTTTACGGTCGGGCCCACCCTCTGGTCGCTTTTGCTCTCTTTCACCGACTGGGATATTCTCACCCCGCTGAGGTTCGTCGGTTTCGCCAACTTCGCCAAACTGCTGGGCTTCCACCGCACCGCAACCGGGCTGGCCGCCAACGACCCCTACTTCTGGTACTACCTCTGGAACACCATCTTCTACATGTTCTTCATCCCGGTGAGCATGACGCTTTCCCTCCTGATGGCGCTCCTGATGAACAAAAAATTCAAGGGAATTGTCGCCTTCCGCACCATCTACTTCCTGCCTTCCGTCTGCTCCGGAGTAGCGCTCTGCCTCCTCTGGAGATGGCTCTACAACCCGGATTTCGGCCTGATTAACACCTTCCTGGCCAAGATAGGCATCAGTGGCCCGGAGTGGCTTTCAAGCACCAGGTGGGCCAAGCCGGCCATCGCCTTTATGGGCCTCTGGGGAGGCCTGGGCGGGTTCAACACCATCCTGTACCTGGCCGCCCTTCAGGGCGTCCCCCGGCAACTCTACGACGCGGCCGACGTGGACGGCGCCAACTACTGGCAGAAATTTCGTTACATTACCCTGCCTTCCATCACCCCGACCATCTTCTTCATCTTCGTGATGAGCTGCATCGGCGGTTTCCAGGGAGGGTTTATGTCCGCTTACATTATGACCGGCGGCGGACCGGCCGGCGCCACCACGACGATAGATTATTACATATACAATAACGCTTACCAATGGTTCAAGATGGGGTATGCCTCTTCCATCGCCTGGGTCCTTTTCGTCCTGGTCTTTGCCGCCACCCTGATTAACTGGAAGTACGGCGGCCGAAAGGTGAAATATGTCTGAAACGAAAACACTGACCAGGCAGGAGTCAAAACGGCGGAGAGAGATGAAACAAACCGTCGGAAAAACGGTCTGGTACATCTTTCTTGGCATCGGCGCCCTTACGATGCTGGTCCCTTTCTTCTGGATGCTCTCCACCTCCCTGAAGGAAGCCGGCGCCGTCTTCACCTTTCCGCCCCAGTGGATTCCGAAGCCGATTGTCTGGCGAAACTACGCTGACGCCTGGAACGCGGTACCGTTCGGGCGGTTTTACCTCAACTCCGTCTTCATCTCAATCACCCAGACATTCGGAGTCCTTTTGACCAGTTCCATGGCGGCCTTTGCCTTCGCCCGGCTGGACTTTCCGGGCCGGGACAAACTCTTCTTCCTCTACCTGGCCACGATGATGCTGCCGGGCGCGGTCACGATGATTCCGACCTTTATTCTGATGAAGAAGTTCGCCTGGATTGACACCTACCGGGCGCTGATTATCCCCGGGCTCTTCACCGCCTACGGCACGTTCCTGCTGCGCCAGTTTTTTATGGGCCTTCCCAGCGACCTGGAAGACGCGGCCCGGATTGACGGCTGCAGCAAGATGGGCATCTACCGCCACGTGGTCATACCTCTTTCCAAGCCGGCCCTGGCTACCCTGGGGACGATGACCTTCATCGGTTCGTGGAACAACTTTATGTGGCCGCTCATCGTCACCAACAGCATGGAGAAAAAGACCCTGCCCATCGGGCTGGCTTCGTTTCAGGGGCTTTATACCACCGATTGGACCCTCTTGATGGCGGCTTCAATAATCGTGATGGTTCCCACCCTCGTCGTCTTCATCTTCAACCAGCGGTTCTTCGTGGAAGGCATTAAACTTTCGGGGATGAAAGGATAGCAAAAAAACAAGGATGTCATTCTGAGTGCAAGCGAAGAATCTCCAACCTATTAATTCAGTATCGATTTTTCCGTCTGCGGGTCAAAGAACCTCATCTGGCTTTGCTCAAAAGAGATATTCACCTCTTCGTCCGCCTTCCGCACCTCGCCGGTAACAAAGCGGCGGCAGAGAATCAGGTGCTTGCCCATCCGTAAATGGAGCAGCGTCTCGTTGCCCAATGATTCCAACACCTCCACCCGGCTGGAGACACCCCCGTCTTTAACGATTAAAATATGCTCCGGCCTTATTCCGAAACAGACCTCTTTATCCTGATACGGCTTTATCCGCCCGGCAATTTCCGGAGCAAGCGGCACCTTGAAATCTTCGCTTTGGAAATGGAAAAGGCCGCCTTCCGCGACAATCTTTCCATTGAGGAAATTCATCGGCGGCGAACCGATAAAACCGGCGACAAATTTGTTGGCGGGAAACTGGTAGAGGTCGTTCGGGGCAGCGACCTGCTGGGTGAGCCCGTCTTTCATCACCACTATCCGTTCGCCCATGGTCATCGCCTCCACCTGGTCATGGGTAACGTAGACCATCGTCGCTTGAATCCGCTGGTGCAGTTTGATAATCTCCAGGCGCATCTGCACCCGCATCTTGGCGTCAAGGTTGCTTAAAGGTTCGTCAAAGAGAAAGACCTTTGGCTTGCGCACAATCGCCCGGCCCACCGCGGCCCGCTGCTGCTGTCCGCCGGAAAGTTCCTTCGGAATCCGCTCCAGCAGTTCCTGGATACCCAGGATGGCGGCCGCCTCCTTCACCCGCGTTTCAATCTCGGGGTTGGGTATCTTCCTCAACTTCAGGCCGAAAGAGAGGTTATTCTTGATGGTCATGTGGGGATAGAGGGCATAGTTCTGGAAGACCATGGCGATATCCCGGTCTTTGGCCGGAATATCGTTGACCAGTTTCCCGTCTATATAGACCTCTCCCTCGGTAATATCCTCCAGGCCGGCGACCATCCGCAGGGTGGTTGACTTCCCGCACCCGGACGGACCGACCAGGACCACGAATTCCTTGTCCTGAATCTCAAGATTAAAATCTTTAACCGCAGTTACTTTACCGCCGTAAACCTTGCCCACGCCTCTTAAGGTTACTTTCGCCATTATTTTCTCCACTGGCACTGCCAATTTAACATTTTAATATTATTATATCATAATAAAAGAAAGTTTAGCATTTTATTAAAAACCGTGTTATTATATCCCCCGGTCGGCCTCCTTCCTGAGGTTATACGAAAACATTAAAAGGGGAAACTATGTCCACTTTGGCGCTTCTTGGCGGTAAAAAATCAGTTAAACTCAGCCCCAAAGACATCTTTACCTGGCCCATCATAACTAAAGAGATTGAAAACGCGGTCCTCAAGGTCCTGCGCGCCGGCAATATGTCCGGTTCCGACGTAACCAAAAAGTTTGAGCGCGGCTTTGCCGACTGGCACAAAATGAAGTACGGCCTGGGCTGCAGCACCGGGACCGCTGCCCTGCACTGCGCCATGTTCGGCCTGGGGATAGGCGCCGGCGATGAAGTTATCTGCCCCAGCGTTACCTACTGGGCCTCCTG
>CAZBFL010000140.1:0-3360 GCA_964491175.1 uncultured bacterium | reverse complement strand
ACGGCGCCTTATACAAAGGCAGGCTGGTCGGCACCTTCGGCCATGCCTCCGGCTTCTCCCTGATGAGCGGCAAGTCCTTTGCCATCGGTGAAGCAGGCATAATGCTGACCAACGACCAGGAGGTTTACCAGAGGGCGGTGGCCTTCGGTTTCTACGAACGCCGCCCGGAACTGACCCTGCCGGAACTGGCCGCCGGCGCCGGCCTGCCCTGGGGCGGCTATAAGTACCGCATGCACCAGTTATCCTCGGCCGTGGGCCTGGTCCAATTGAAAAAATATCCCAGAGAGATGGCCGAGATAGACAAAGCGATGAACTACTTCTGGGATTTGCTGGAGGGTGTGCCCGGAATCAGGCCAAACCGGCCCCCGAAAGGCTCCCGGACAACGATGGGCGGCTGGTACGCTTCCGTGGGTCTTTACAACTCCGCGGAATTGGGCGGCCTCTCCGTCAGCCGTTTCTGCGAGGCGGTCACCGCAGAAGGCGCGGAGACCTCCGCCGGCTGCAACCAGGTCCTCCACCTGCACCCTTTATTCAACACCATTGATGTTTACCGGCAGGGCAAACCCACCCGGTTCGCCAACTCAAACCCGAGCTTAAGGCAACCGGAAGGCTCCCTACCGGTCTCCGAGGGAATTCAGGCAAAGGTATTCCGGCCGCCCTGGTTCAAGCGTTACTACCCGAAAATAATCAAAGAGTACGCATCCGCTTTCCGGAAGGTAGCGGAGAATTACCAAGAACTCCTGCCGGGAGACAAGGGTAATCCGGAACACATCGGCGGCTGGGGTCTGACCGCGCTTAAAAAGTAATCCGGGGAATGTTATAATATCAATATGATTGACATCCACACCCATATCGGCAGGTTGATATACGGGAAAAAATTCTTAACACCGGCTTCCATGGTCCGTTTTATGGACAAGAATAAGATAGACAAGGCGGTTCTTTTGCCCATAGAGAATCCGGAAGAGATTGATTATTACGTGACCACGAAGGAAATTTTACGGGCCAGCCGGCGTTATCCGGACCGGCTCATCCCTTTTTGCAACGTTGACCCCAGGCGCAGCATGAACGATGGCCGCTGGAACCCGGAACCCATAATTAAAGAATATATAGACCAGGGCTGCCGCGGGTTCGGAGAAGTCCTGGCCAACCTGAAGGTCAACGACCCAAGGATGAAGAACATCTTCCGCGCCTGCGGCAAACTTAAAATTCCGGTTTTGCTGCATATCCAGAAATATACCCTGGGCCTATACGACGAAATCGGCCTGCCTTACCTGGAAGAGGTTTTAAAAGAATTTCCGGGAACTTCCATTATCGTGCACGGACCCGGTTTCTGGGCAGAAATGTCGGCAGGGGACGCCAGGGATAAATACGGTTCCGTGGCTCCGGATAAAAAAGGCCTGTTCGGAAAGATAAGAAAACCCGGAAGAATTGACTACCTTCTCGGAAAATATCCCAATTTATACGGCGACTTTTCCGCCGGCAGCGGTTATACCGGCCTGAGCCGGGACCCGGAATACAGCAAGGGTTTTTTGAAACGCCACGCCCAACAGCTTCTTTTCGGCACCGATTACCTGGGGCCGGGACAGGAAACGCCCATTATCGAATTTATCCGGAATATCGGCCTGGACCAAAAGACCTTCCGTCTGGTCACCGAGGATAATGCCCGTCGGCTTCTGCGGTTGTGATTAATTAAAAATTCTGTTTTCTGCTTGACCCGGACTCCGACCTCAGCAGTAAAGTTTGTCTGAACCCATGAAACAAAAAAGTTTTCAGCGCAATTTAAAACCTTATCTTTGCCGATATGCGCCGGAGCCGATTAACGTAGACGGCGAACTTAACGAGCCCGCCTGGCAAAAGGCGGCCGTGCTGGATTTTTTCATCCCGGTTACCGGAGCAAAGCCGGAGAGCAGGACCGAAGGAAGGGTTATGTGGGACCGGAATTATCTCTACGTTGGATTTAAAGCTTACGACAAGGATATCTGGGGGTATTACACCGAAAGAGACTCTCAAACCTGTAACGAAGACGTGCTGGAAGTTTTCCTTAAGACAGACGTGAACCAGGAACCTTATTATAATTTTGAGATTAACGCGCTTGGCACGGTGTATGACGCGTTTAATATCAAGCGGGGCGCCGGCGGCGAAGACCACCACCGCTGGAGCCGGTGGAACTGCCGGGGTCTTAAAGTTGCCGTGAAGATTCAAGGAACCCTGAACAACCGGGAGGATGTCGACGAATACTGGCAGATGGAAGTGGCCATCCCCTTTGCCGCTCTGACGACCATGAAAAACAGGGCTCCCGCCGAAAATGATGTTTGGCTCTTCCACTTGTCCCGCTATGACTATTCCGTCTACTTGCCGAAAGGGGTGGAACTGTCTTCCTGCGCGCGGCTGACAGAGGTTGATTTCCACCGTTACGAAGATTGGCTTAAACTGCAATTTGTCAGATGAGGCGGAGGGAAGATGAAGATAAGTTTTATGACTTTCAGTTGTCCGGAATGGGACCTGGATACGATTCTCAAAAAAGGCAGGGAATACGGCTTTGAAGGTGTGGAGCCCCGGGTGGAGGTTGGGCATAAGCACGGAATTGAATTAGGCCTGAGCAAAACGGAAATAGCCGAAATTAAGCGGAAAGTCCGGGACAGCGGGTTGGCGCTAAGTTGTCTGGCGATATCCACCAGCTATTCTTCGTCCGACGAGGATGAGTACCGTCAAAAAATTGAGAATTGTAAAAAACACGCTCTTCTGGCCGAAAACCTGGGGATTGGATTAATGCGGGTATTCGGCGGCCTTATCCCGGAACCAAAAGAAGCGAACCGGGAGAAGTATTACGACCGGATTGCGAAAGGGCTGGCGGAGACCGGAAGGTTTGCCCACCAGCACGGCGTAACACTCTGCCTGGAGACCCACGATGATTTCTGCCGGGTTAAGAACGCAGCCGAAATTCTTAAGCGGGCCGATGCGCCGGGTCTTTCCGTCAACTGGGATTTCACCCATTCCATCCTGTCCGGCGATGAACCGGAAGAGGTTTACCCGCTCGTCAAGGGCCGCGTAACCCACCTTCATACCCGGGACTGCAAGTACAAGGGACAGGGCAGCAATCCTTTGCCGGCGAAGAAACTGGAATACCTCCGGGAGGATATCTATAAAGATTGGGATTACGCAACGATTGGCCTCGGCGAAGGCGACATGCCGGTCCGGGAAGTGATGAACATCATGCTGGCGGACAATTTCACCGGTTTCTTTTCCCTGGAAAAGTCGGATTGGAAACCGGAGTTCAGTTTACCCCGGGACGCCGCAAATTTCCGCGCGTTATTGAAAGAAATCAGGGAACATTCTTCAAAGAATTAATTACTCCCAAGT
>CAZBFL010000139.1:0-3364 GCA_964491175.1 uncultured bacterium | reverse complement strand
CTGACGATACTTCCCAACTGATTTACCTGGACGAGTCCGGCGCCCTGAACGAATCGTTTTCCGATATTATCGGCGCCAGCGTAGAATTCAACAGCCAGCCGGACGGACGGGGAAATTATCCCAACAGTACGCCCGGTTCCGCGGACTGGCTTCTGGGCGAAGACGCCTGGCTTCCCGCCGGGACCGCCGCTCTGCGCGATATGCGCAATCCCTTAAGATACGGACAGCCCTCCCGCTATCACGGGCGATACTGGTATAACGGTTCCGGAGACAACGGCGGGGTTCACTACAACAGCGGCGTGCAGAACTTTTTTTACTATCTTCTTTGTGAAGGCGGCTCCGGCGACAACGACGGGCTTCCCCACAGCGTCGCCGGTATCGGCATTGAAAGCGCCCGGCAGATTGCCTACCAGACCAACACTTACTACGCAGCGCCTTCAGAGACCTGCTATTCGGTTAGCCGGCGCTGGATTGAAGCGGCGCAGGAACTCAACCCGGACTGGGTTGACAGTGTTAAATCGGCCTGGGCCGCGGTGGGCATGATTGACGTGCCTTCTTCTCCTTATGAGGGCTTTGAAGGGAGCGGGTTTCCTTCTTTATGCGCCACCGGCGGAAACGCCGTTTGGGCTATTACGGTTTCAGACAGGATTCAGGGGCTTCAACTGGCGCAGGCCGGAAGTATCGGCAACAGCCAGACAACCTGGCTTGAATGGACCGGTTTTCTTGATGCCGAAGGCATCGTATCGTTTTTTATCGGAGTTTCTTCCCAAAAAAATTTTGATTGGCTTAGGTTCAGCATCGACGGGGTTGAACAAAGCCGGTGGTCCGGCGAGATTCCGCTGACCTCCTATTGTTCGGCCCTGGGCGCCGGCAAACACACGCTCCGGTGGGAATATACAAAGAACAGCATCGGTTCGTCCGGCAGCGACACCGCCTGGGTTGACGCCCTTTCTTTTTCCGCCAACGTTATCACCCATACCATAAGCGCTTCGTCCGGACCCAACGGGACGATCAGCCCCTCCGGCGATTTAGTAGTCAGCCGCGATTCCACTCCGGCGTTTACGGTCACGCCGGATGCCGGGTATCATCTGGCCCGTCTTCTAATTGATGATACGATATCGGTGGATACGGAAAACGGAACCTTGGCCGGTTATACTTTTGAGCCAGTCAGCGCAGACCATACGATTGAGGCAATCTTTGCGGCTAACCCGTCGTCAGATGACGGAGGCGGTGGAGGCGGCGGCGGGCCAATCGGTCCCCTGGCCGCCGGCATCTCCGCCCTTCTGGTCTGGTGGAAACGCCGAAAGCAGAAACAGAGACAGGATAAGCGCCCGCCGTCGCTCTAAAATGATTGTATCTCGCCGGCTTTTTGCAAGGCGTACCTGGTGCATAACGGTCCGATTAATTCATAAATAACCGTGGTTGCGATAATCGTGGTAAAAATTATTTCTCCTACCTCCGGGAAGTCGTTCTTGGCGATTAACGCACAACCCAAGGCAACGCCTGCTTGGGGAATAAGGCCCAAACCCAAATATCTTCTTATGCTTTTTGAAGCGCGGACAATCTTCGCGCCAATGGTTGCGCCCGTAATTTTGCCTGTTACCCTGAATACAAGATAAGCGAAACCGATTAAGCCTAATTTTGGGAGAATGCTTATTTCCAAATTGGCGCCTGCCAAGACAAAGAAAAGTAAAAATAGCGGAGAATCTATGTATTTCAGCACATCAAAGAACTTAAATGAATATCTATGGATATTAATCAATACCGCCCCCAGGAACATAGACGCCAAAAGGACCGATAAACGCAACCAGACAGCAAGGCCTATATTCAAAAAAACAAACCCCAGCGTAAAAATCAACAATTCGGTCTGCGTATGGATAAAACGGTAAAGCATAGACAATAATATTGCCAAAACACCCCCCAGCGCAAAAGCTCCGATTATGCTTAACAGCGAGTTAAAAAATACTTTAATTAAAAAAGAGGGCGCCATTATATGAGCGTATACCGCCTGGGAAACAGCCAGTGATATGGCGAATATAATAAGGCACCAGGCATCATCGATCGCAACTACACCTAAAAGTGTATCGGTAAAATTTCCCCTTGCCCGATATTCCCTGATTATCATTACGGTGGCGGCGGGCGCGGTTGCCGATGCTATCGCGCCGAATATAAGGGACAAATAAAACGGCTGTTTTAAGATTGACAAAAACGCAAAGGTAACCAACAACCAGGCGCCGCAAGCTTCCAGGACCGAAATCCATATTATCGGTTTTCCAATCTTACGGAGGTGATGCCTGGAAAAATTCTGGCCTATTCCAAAAGCAATTATTCCCAATACGATATTTGAAATTAAACCCGAAGAATTCAATATCCCTTCGGGGACCAATTTAAATAATGAAGGTCCGATAAGTATTCCTAACAAAAGGTAGGCGGTTACCGCGGGGAACTTTATTTTCTTTATCAATTTTGCCGAAAATAAACCCGCGGTTAAAATAAAACCAAGTCCCAAAATCGTATTCATTTAATTATGCCTTTTTGTCGAAACACCGCCTGGATGATGTCAAATATCCCGACCATGCCGACCAATTTACCTGTTTTGTCTATTACGGGGAACTCTTCTTTTAAATGCAATTGCATAAGTTTATATGCTTCTTCTATCAGAGTATCCTCTGAAATGGAAATAAATTCTTTTTCCATAATATCTTCAACAACAACCAAACTTCCCACTTCGTCTGTGATGTCTATGTTAAAAATATCTATTTCCTCCTCATCCAAAAAAGGCGCTAATTTTAATACGTCGGGACGGTAGGGACTGAAGGCATCCAGCAGGTTACGAAAAGAAACGATGCCAACGAGACGCCCATTCTTTTCGACGACGGGTATCAAGGGGAATATATGAAACCTGTCAAACAACTTTAATAATTGCTTCAAAGTTGTGAAACGGGTTACGGATATTACCTGTTTCGACACTATTTCTTTTATCTGCATTTTTTAGGTCGTCTTATCCTGTATAATAAAAAGCGTTTCAAGCAAACTAAAATAGGGTTGCCCTGAGAACTGTAGGTGCGAATCCGAGACGGGCTGTAGCTGCCCGGTGAGACTGTTGGTGAGGATTCGGCGCCGCTCGGCTTTCACTGCGCCTCGGGTCGGCCACCCCTATCCAGAGCATTGGATAGGGCACCCGCGCTGGCAACGCTCTTATTCATCGCGTTGCCTATTTACTGCTTTTAAGGATAGGGTGGCTCACCTTCTCGCCACCCCTGCCAAACGATGTTCCTTACTCGTCGCATCGGCAGTGCTCCCATCGAATCCTCAGACCCGGGCTTCAGGCGGGCTTAAAATTGGGCTGCCCGGTGAGGATTCG
>CAZBFL010000138.1:0-3423 GCA_964491175.1 uncultured bacterium | reverse complement strand
CACCGCGCAAATTTTAAGCGGAGAGGTGAGGTCCTCCGGGAAAAGGGAATATGGACGGACCGTCTTTGCCGCAAAAAAACGCAACGACCTTTTTTCCGGCCTTCCCCTGCGCTTTATCACCTGGATGAGCCACGGCGATTACGTCAGCAAGCTGCCGCGCGATTTTGAAGTAATCGGCTCTTCCGGCAACTGCCCGGTCGCCGCCTTCCGCCACAAGAACAAACAAATATTTGGGGTGCAGTTCCACCCGGAAGTAAGCCACACACCTAAAGGACCGGACATCTTCCACAACTTTCTTTTCCGAATCAGCCATCTCTCACCGGACTGGACAATGGCTTCTTTCATCCAGAAAGAAAAAGAAGAGATTTGTAAAAAGGTTGGAAGCGGACAGGTAGTCAGCGCGCTTTCCGGCGGGGTTGATTCCTCGGTCCTGTCGGTACTTCTGCATGAAGCGCTCGGCGACCGGCTCCAGTGCATCTTTGTGGATAACGGCCTGCTGCGCAGCGGGGAACGGGAAATTGTAGAAAAAACATTCCGCAAACATTTCCGCATAAACCTGGCGGTGGTGGACGCGCGAAAACGTTTCTTGAAGAAACTTTCCGGCGTGATTGACCCGGAAAAGAAGCGCAAGATTATCGGCGAGGAATTCATCCGTGTCTTTGAGGAAGAAGCCAAGAAAATCGGGCAGGTCAGGTACCTGGCCCAGGGCACCCTTTACCCGGATTTGATTGAAAGCGTTTCCGTCTTCGGCGGCCCGACCTCCCGGATCAAGAGTCACCACAACGTCGGCGGCCTGCCGGAAAAGATGGAACTGAAATTGATTGAACCTTTGAAATATCTCTTTAAGGATGAGGTGCGTCTTTTAGGGAAAGAACTGGGCCTGCCCAAGGAAATTACCGGCCGGCACCCTTTCCCCGGACCGGGCCTGGCGGTACGTGTGCTGGGAGAAATTACAGAGGAGCGGCTTGATATCTTACGCAAAGCAGACGAAATCTTTATTGCGGAACTCCGATCCGCCGACTGGTACGACCGCATCTGGCAGGCCTTTGCGGTTCTTCTGCCGGTTAAAACCGTCGGCGTGATGGGCGACGCCCGTACATACGAAAACGTGATTACGCTCCGGGCCGTCTCCAGCGTTGACGGAATGACCGCGGATTACGCCGCCATACCCCACCCTCTTTTAGGCAGAATTGCCAACCGGATTATCAACGAAGTGAAGGGCGTCAACCGGGTGGCCTACGATATCAGTTCCAAACCACCGGCAACGATTGAATGGGAGTAGACCCCGAAAACAGACAAAACAATGAATAAACATTTTATACCCAGCGAATACCATCTTAATTATCTCAAAACGCTTAAACCGGAGTTATCCTTCCGGGCCGGCGAAGAACCCTATGGTTGGCAAAAAAAATTGCGGTCCCGACTGGAGAAGATATTGGGCGATTTCCCGGTCAGGACATCTTTAAAGGCCGAAACCGTCGAAAAGAAAAAGTTTTCCGGTTATGTCCGGGAAAGGATTGTTTTTCAAAGCGAACCTTTTGCCGATGTACCGGCTTATCTTTTACTACCGGCTAAAATCAATCCGCCTTTCCCGGTTGTAATCTGTCTGCAAGGCCATTCGCCCGGAATGCATATTTCCTTGGGTCAGGCGAGAAATAAAGAAGAGAAGAAGTTGATTGCCGGAGATCGGGACCTGGCTATTCAAGCGATAAAAAATAATTACGCCGCGCTGGTTATTGAACAAAGATGTTTCGGGGAACGACAGGAAACAAAACAGAAAGATAAGGCGCCTCACGGTTGCCAGGATGCCGCGATGCACTCCCTGCTGTTGGGTAAAACGCTGCTAGGAGAAAGGGTTTGGGACGTCATCAGGGGTATCGATTATCTGCAAACAAGAAAGGAGATTGACGGCCGCCGGATTGCCTGCGCGGGAAATTCCGGAGGCGGCACGATAACCTTTTTTGCCGCCTGTATTGACAAACGCATTAAGGTGGCGGTCCCATCCTGCTATTACTGCAGTTACCGCAACAGTTTGATGCAAATCTACCACTGCACCGATAACTACCTTCCCGGGATATTGAAAGTGGCTGATATGGGTGATTTGGGCGGTTTAATCGCGCCAAGGCCATTGATAATTCTGGCCGGCGAGACCGACCCCATCTTTCCGATTGCCGGCGTTAAAAAATCATACCGGCAGACCAAAAAGATTTACCGGGCATTTAAATCAGACCGGAAATTGCATCTTCTTGTCGGAAAGGGAGGTCACCGCTTCTACGCAGAACTGGCCTGGCCGAAAATAAGGAAATTTTTATAATACCAATTTGACGTCAACTTGGTATTAGATAATATTCAAAAATTGGGTGGGCGTCAAAATGGGAATTCCCGCTATTTTCTTTAACGGTTGCAGGTGCTTCGCGTCTCCGGTGATAAGATAATCTACTCTTGCCTCAACCGCGCATTCCAGAATCCGGTTGTCATCCTTCTTTACCTTAATTATAGAAATACCGCACTTCGGATTAACGATAATGCCGAGGTCGTTAATTTTTTCCAAGAGAAAATTAACGCGGTCTTTTTCCCAGCGGAACTTCTTTTCCAGAACCGTTCTCAATTCCCGGAGTATAAAAGAGGAGAAATATACCTCTATCACACGGCGGTAAAATAAGGTTAAAATCTGGTTTTCGTTGCCTTCAAAATTCAGACCGGAAATCAGAACGTTGGTGTCAAGAACAACCTTTATCTTCTCAGCGCCGGTTTTCATCAATAATTTCTTCAACCCGGTCCCTGGTAATACCGAAGGATTTGGCTTTCATCCTGCCGTAATTAAACAACCGTTTCCAATCCTGCTCTTCCAGATACCGCCTTAACGCCTCCCGCAGCAATTCACTTCTGGTCCTGCTTTCACTTTTGGCCAACCTGTCTATCTGACAGGTCATTTCCGGCGGCACGGAAATGCTGATAATTTGAGTAGTGCGTCCCATGATTCCCCCTTAATAGGTATTACTTAGTATTACTATTATATCTTATCCAAAACCCCGCGTCAAATAGTTATTCACTGCGTCAATTTGAAAATGGTTTTTCTTTGCCGTGGGCGGGGATGTAACCCCGCCCCTACCTTTCCAGAACTTCTTTGGATAGTCCTTCTTCCGGGATGACCGGGTATTTTCCGCTGAAACAGGCGGTGCAGAACTCTTCCGGCGGCAGAGGCATTGCGGTCAGCATCTCTTCGCAACTCAAATAACCCAAACTGTCCAGGTTAAGATATTTGGTCATCTCCTTCAGGTCGTACCGGTTCGCCAGCAGTTCTTCCGGCGTGGGGAAATCGATTCCGTAAAAACAGGGGTGCTTGTGCGGCGGACAACTTACCCGCATATGAACCTCTTTGGCGCCGAAGTTCCGCAGGGTCCGCACCCGGCTGCGGCTGGT
>CAZBFL010000137.1:0-3509 GCA_964491175.1 uncultured bacterium | reverse complement strand
TCCTGACTCACTGCCGTGAAATCACCGCTGTCTGCAACCAGTGGGTCAACTCCTACAAGCGGCTGGTGCCCGGGTACGAAGCGCCGGTCTATATCGCCTGGGCGAGCCACAACCGCAGCAGTTTACTGCGCATCCCGGCCTTCTAGCACGGCAAGCCGTCTGCGGCCCGCGTGGAATTCCGCAGCCCTGACCCGGCCTGCAACCCCTACCTTGCTTTCAGCGTCATCCTGGCCGCCGGGCTGGAAGGGATTGAAAAGAAGATGTCTCTGCCGGAACCGGTGGAAGAAAACATCTATCACATGGACGACCCGGAAAGAAGGCGGCGGAACATTCCCAGTTTGCCCGGAAGTTTAATTGAAGCCATTGTGCTGGCCGAGAAGAGCAGTCTGGTGCGCAAGGCCTTGGGCGACCATATCTTTGAACAGTTCATCGCCAACAAGAAGATTGAGTGGGACCGCTACCGCACCCAGGTGACCGATTACGAGATTAAGACTTATCTCCCGCTACTTTAATGCATTGGATCATAGACGGTTACAACCTTATCCGGCAGGTGGATTTCCTGAAGGCCGCGGAGAGCAAAGAGTTAGCCGCAGGCAGGGAAGCGCTTTTGAGTTTTCTGTCGGATTTCTCCAGACGGTGGGTAAAAGATAAAGGCAGGATCACGGTTGTTTTTGACGGTCCTAAAGTAGTGCCCGGACCGCACCACCGGACAAATCCCGGCGGCTCCCCTTCTTCCCTTCAACCCGTTCCGGCCGGGATAAAGACGGTCTTTTCCCGCGGCACAACCGCCGACCAGGTTATTGAAGAATTAATTACGGAGAGCAGCAATCCCGCGGATATAACCGTGGTCAGCGCCGACGGGGAGGTTAAGCGTTTTGCCAAAAGACACCGTTGCGCAACGCTTGACCCGGCGGGATTTTTAGAGAAAGCTTTTGCCCCGGACAGAACCCGCCACACCAAACCCTCTCTGCACCCGGACCGCCGGCAACAAATTGAATCCGAACTGCGCAAACACTGGATAAAATAATAATTTAAATTGTTCCGTGCGCGACGCGGAGGGCCCAGCAGGAGATGTTGACGGCTGCCGGGAGCCCGGCGATGTGGGTGGGAAACTTCCTGGCCTTGACCGCCAGGCAGGTGGTCTTGCCGCCCAAGCCGGCCGGTCCGATGCCTGATTTATTTACCCGGCGCAGAATGTTTTGTTCCAGCGCCCTCAGTTCTTTATCCTTGTTCGGTTTTGTCAGTTCTTCCGGGTAAAGGAGCGCTTCTTTGGCAAGGAGCGCCGCTTTTTCCATCGTGCCGCCGATTCCGACACCGATGAAGACCGGCGGACAGGGCCGGCTGCCCGCTTCTTCCATACACTTCACAGCAAAATCCTCAACCTCCGGCCGGCCGGAACCAGGCGAAAGATTTATTATCTTTCCCATATTCTCCGAACCGAAACCCTTGACCAGCAGGTGAATTTTTACCTTGTCCCCGGACACCAGCCGGGCGTGCACCACCGCCGGAGAATTACTGCCGGTATTTTTTCTGGTCAGCGGGTCAACGACGGAAAGCCGGAGAAAATATTTCCGGTAGGCGGCCGCGATTCCTTCCGAAACGACGTCTTCTAAACAGGAAAAAGGTTTCAGGTCAACCGCAGCCCCGCTGCCGATTTCCATAAAGACTTCAACCAGTCCGGTATCCTGGCAGAGGGGCAGAGGCAGTTTCTTCGCCAGGCGGATGTTGGCCAGGATTGCGGAGAGCGCCTGTTTGGCAATCGGTTCTTCTTCGCGCTCAACGGCCCGGTCAATCAGGCGGGTAAGAGTTTCCGGAAAGATGAAATTTGCCTCCCGCGCCAATTCGGTTATACGCTTGATAACCTCATTCGCCTTCACCTGTCTCATCGTTCTTTTTCCCCCGACTTGAAATTCCGATGGAGAGGACCAATTTTATCCCTTCCGGCACCGACATGTCCAAAACTTTTACGTCCTTTTTGGGATAGATGAGATAGAAGCCGTTGGCGATATTGGGCGGGGTCGGTACGAAAACACCCACCTGATCCCGGCCCAGCTCTTTGGGCGCTGCGGTGACAAAAGCGATGGTTTGGCAGCCCGGGTGAGGAAAGGGCACCATCGCCACGGCCTCAAAAAACTTCTGGTGCGGGGCGCTGAAGACCGAATCGCTGATTCCCTTTACGGTCAGGTAGATTTTATTAAAGAGAGGCACCCTTTCCAGCAGCCCGGACAGATACTTCATGAGACGCTTGCCGATAAAATTGTCGGCCAGGTAGCCGGCCAGCAGAATAATTATCAGCAGGGAAATTATTCCCAGCCCTGGAACGTATGATTCCTTGAGAACGTTTTTAAAGAGCGGTCCCAGGATATTTTCCAATCCCCGGGCTAATAAAAAAAGAACCCAGACGGAGACGGAAATCGGCACCAGGACCAGGAGTCCGGTCAGAAAGACGCGGCGTAGTTTATCCATAAGTTTTACGGGAAACGGAACGTCTGAAAAACAAGCGTGGCGATAAAGACACCCAGGAGCGCGCCGTATACGACCTCGGACCAGGAGTGAATCCCCCGTTTAATACGGCTTTGCGTGACCAGAATCGACATCGGCAGGACAAGGGCGGTAACCATCGGGCTTCTGGTGATAAAGAATATGGCTGTCAGAATGCCGAAAGAAAGCGCGGCGTGACCGCTGGGCATTCCGCCGCGGAAGAGCGATTTGGCGCGCATGCGTATCTTCACGAAGAATATCAAAGCGTAGGTGGCCAGAATTGCGATAACCGAAAGGTACCAGGGGGAAGATTTGATGGCGTAGACCGCCAGTTCGGTTTGGTGCGGGATATGCGCGCCCAGGATCAGGTAGCCGACGAAGAGCGCAACAATCACCGAAACCAGGACGCAGGCCGCGCCGACGTTTTTAATCTCCTTTGCCAGGCGGCTGTATTCCGGGGTAGCCAGGTCGATCAGTTTTTCCAGGGCGGTGTTGATCATCTCCGCAACCAGGACCCCGGTAATTACCAGGAGCAGAACGTAAAACTCGACCAGGCTTAAATCCAGGAACATAGAACCGAAGAGCACCAGGAAACCGGCCACCAGGTGAATGCGGAAGTTACGCTCGCTCCGGGCACAGAAAAGCACGCCCCGGACCGCGTGGTCAAAACTATCCAGGAGAGAAGTTTCTTTAATTTTGCGTTTCTGGTTTTCCGTCATTTGTTCTTTTACAACTCTTTTAGTATGCGGCGGGTTTCGCGGGACATCAACCGGCGGTCTTCCATTTTCCGGTCATCGTATCCGGTCAGGTGCAGGAATCCGTGGATGACCAGGGTCAGCAACTCCTCCTCCAGGGAATGGCTGAGTTCTTTTGCCTGCGCTTCGGCTGTTTCCGCGGAGACCAGGATTTCACCTTCCTGTTCTTCCAGGCTGAAACTGAGCACATCGGTAGGCCGGTTGCGGCCCAGGAACTTTTGGTTGTAGCCGGCGATCTTCCGGTCGCTTACCAGGATGACGCCGAGCTGCTTG
>CAZBFL010000136.1:0-3509 GCA_964491175.1 uncultured bacterium | reverse complement strand
GATGTACGTTCAGGACTATGACGACTGGCTGCCGTCTATGGAGGAGTCTGGATTTGACTATAATTGTTGTATCTGGGCTCCGGCTTACCGTTATCTGCCGGGCATGCTTAGGGCCTACATACCCGGAGACACCACCAAGGCCTCAACCTGGACGAGCGCAAGCGGGCCGAACAGGGGCGGGATGTCCGCCGCCTGGGTCTGCCCCTTCCTTAGAACACCGCCGAGCTTTAACTGGTATCCCTGGTGGTACACCTATAACTACTTCCTGACTTCAACCCCCGGCGCGACTATGGCGGGCGGTGCCGCTTGGTTTCATGGCAGCGGCCAAAGGTCGGTTCCAAGGATGGGCGCTATTAGAAAAGACCACTCCAAACTTATTGTGGTAGAGGACATTGGCCCCAACGTTAACGCCGTATACCAACTGCACAGCGGAAACACCAACGCCCTATTCCTGGACGGCCACGTCGAAACCATTTCAGGCGCAACTTCGTGGTGGTCCACAACGTACCACGCGCCGAACTTACCTTGATTTAACACGAAATGAAAGATATTTTTTCTCTCTCCTGCCGCCCTGGGTCACGTGACCCAGGGCGGCTTTTAACGCGGGGAACTAAAAACAATCGCAATCTGCCGCAAAGAATTATTCACCGTAATTTAAAGTGTGTCTGCCTGATAAAACCTTTTTTCTGAAAATCGTTCATTCCTCAGCGTCCCGGACCAAAAATATCTGGAGAGAATAACTGAACGCCAACAGCAAAACTATGGCCAGGAAAAAGTATTCAACCCCAAACTGAAGGGCCGCGCCCAGAACAACCGGTCCCAGGATATTGGAAATCCCCACCAGGGATTCATTGATGCTGATGTTGCGGCCGCTCTTGCTTTCCTGACACAGGGAATAGAATACCCCGTTGTAAAAAGCGTGGCCGGCATAGACCCCGAAGACCACCGTAAGGATAACAACCCCGGCCAGGCCGGAAACCGCCAGGGAAAGAAACAAACCTATAAGCCCGAACAATTCAAAACGGGAATGAACCTTAAAATTGTAGCGCCACTCCGGAAAGTTCATCAGTAAAAATCCGACGCCCGCCTGAATGATGAAGGAAAAGAATATCAGATTGCCGGCAAGGGTTGCGGAAAGGCCGAAAAAATCTATAACCAGTTTAGGTATGAGAACTCTTGTCCCTGCCCTTATCATTGAAGTACCAAAGATACCCGCCCAACCGAGCAGCAGGTAGGCCTTTTCCGTTTCCGGAGATATTTTTTTCTCAATGCCGGAATCAACATGAATTTTTTTCTTGTCGCCTTCACCTCTTTCCTTTGCAGAAAATTTTCCTACATACCAGATGCCGGCTATAATCAACAGAGAGGTTGCCACTACCGGAATGGTTGAAAAGACCGGTGAAAATTCAACCAGGGTGCCGGAAGCCAGAGAACCGAAGGCGAGGCCGGCGCTCCAGCCCAGAGTATAAAAAGCGGTGCTTTTGAGTACCGGAAGGTTGGCGCCTTCTCCCATAAAAAGTTGGAACCCGACAAAGAAAAAAGCGGTTGCCGGGCCCATCAGAAACGACAGAATAAATAGGGCGGCCAGGGAATGGAAAAAGATGAAAGAAGGCGCGATAATGATATAGAAAATACACCCCAGGACCATAAACGCTTTCGCCGTCTCTTTTTTGGCAAACCGGCTTATGAGCAGGTTGAAGATAAAATAACTGGCCCCCCAGGTGGAACCAAGGACGCCGAGCAAAAACGGCGCGGCGCCCAACCGGACTCCTTTTATCGACACCAGCAGGGAGAGGAAGCCGACCGAAAAATCCATCAGCGCCGGAAAGAGGTAAATCCAGTATCTCCGGCACAGAAAATTATAGATAATTTTCAGCATTATTGTTCACGAAATGCAGGTCCGGGGTTGTGTTGTATCCGCCATCGCCTTGACGAAGGAGAATCTCCGCCCGGATTAATTAAGATTGATGTTGTAACGACCGAAACAAAAATATCTGGATGAAGCAAGGGATTGCAATAAGCAGAACCGGAATCAGGAAAAAGTATTCAACCCCAAACTGAAGGGCCGCGCCCAGAACAACCGGTCCCAGGATATTGGAAATCCCCACCAGGGATTCATTGATGCTGATGTTGCGGCCGCTCTTGCTTTGCTGACACAGGGAATAGAATACCCCGTTGTAAAAAGCGTGGCCGGCATAGACTCCGAAGACCACCGTAAGGATAACAACCCCGGCCAGGCCGGAAATTACCATGGAAACAAAAACCCCTGCCAAAGATAACAATTCCAGCCGGGAATGGACTTTTAAATTGTAGCGCCAATCCGGGAATTTCATCAGGAAAAGGCCGAAGAGACCCTGAAGTATAAATAAGATAAAAATCATTCCGCCGGCAACTGCTGCGGAACGACCGAAAAAATCTATAACCAGTTTGGGTATGAGAAATTTCAGGCCGCTGCTTATAAATGAATTAACGAAGGTTTCGGTCCAACCCAGAAACAGATAGGCCTTTTCCATCTCCGGAGATACCGTTTTATCCAGGCCGGAAGAAAAATGACACTTCTCTTTTTCCCCGCTTTCATGCCCCACGGCGGAAAATTTTCTGATAAGACGCATTCCGGCAACAACCAACAATGAACTTGCCATTACCGGTAAGACCGAAATAAGAGCCGGAAGGTCGGCCAGGAAACCGGATACCAGGTAACCGAAAGCAATCCCGACGGCCCAGCCAAAAACGTAAAAAGAAGTATTTTTGAGCACCGGAAGGTTGGCGCCTTCTCCCATAAAGAGTTGAAAACCTATAAAAAAGAAAGCGGTTGCCGCGTTACATAAAAAAGCCATCAGGAAAAGAGCGGTTAGAGAATGAAAAAATACAAAGCACGGCGCAATTATAATGAAAAACAGGCACCCCAAAACAATAAATAAATTTGCCTTTTTTTTATTAGCGAAACGGCTCAGAATCAGGGTTGAAATAAAATAGCTTACTCCCCACGTAGAGCCGAGAATGCCGAGTGTAAAAGGCGTTGCGCCCAACCGGATCGCTTTCACCAATGATAAAAGGATCAAAAAAGCGACCGAAAAATCCATAATACCAGGAAAGAGGTAAATCCAGTATCTCCGGCGCAAAAAGTTATAGATAATCTTCAGCATCGTTTTTATTTGTCATTGCGAGGAACGTTGTTTGTGACGAAGCAATCCCCGCTTACAACATGCGGGGACGACGTCTTCTTTAAAACGGGATCGCCACGCCTGTGTGCTGGCGTGCAGGCGCGGCCTTCGGCCTCGCAATGACACCATTATCTCAGAACAATAGATTTACCGCAGCCGCAGCCGCCAGACCCTGGACCAGACGGTCAAAGGTCTTTTCGGGAATCTTTTTAAGAACCAGTATGCCGCCAAGAGCGCCCAAGGCAACCAGCGGGAAAAGGAGCAGGTTGAACTGAAGCGACTGGGCGGTAACCAGCCCCAGTTTGGCGCTGAAAGGAATTTTAAACCAGTTTACCAGCATAAAAT
>CAZBFL010000135.1:0-3536 GCA_964491175.1 uncultured bacterium | reverse complement strand
CCGATGTCAATCAGGGTGCCGCCGCCGGACTTTTCCTTGTTTGCGAACCAGAGGTCTTTTTTCTGCTCTTCGGTAAAAGTTTTGTTTCTCAGCCAGCGCGCATGGAGGTAATATATTTCCCCGAACCGGCCGCCTTTAGCCAGTTCCTTGAGCGTGTAATTTTCCGGCCGCCAGCGGTGGTTCATATTGACCATCAGGACCCGCTTCTTCTCTTTGGCCTTCCTGACCATCTTATCGGCTTCCGCAAAGGTGCGCGCCATCGGTTTTTCGCAGAGGACGTCTTTGCCGGCGTTGAGGAATTCCAGGGTGGCCGGCATATGCAGGAAGTTGGGCAGGACCACACTTACCGCATCAAGGTCTTCCATCTTTGCCATTTTACAATAATCGGCAAAGAGGTGCGGTACCTTGTAATCATCGCCGGTTTTCTTAAGAAGCGCTTCGTTGATTTCGCAGACGGCCGTTATTTTTACGTTCGGTAATTCGCTGTACTTTTTCAGGTGCCAGGCGCCCATGCCGCCGCACCCGACCACGCCTACTCTAAGCATAGTTTTTCCTCCGTAAAATCAATAACGTTGTTCTGTTCCCAAAAAACTCAAATAATTTTCGGGGTGGACGGTTTCCAGTCGGGCTTCGGGATAAGCGGCCAGGAATTTTTTTGGACTCCCGGTTTTCGCGGGCGAGAACTTGAACTCAAAGCCGAAGATTTTACCTTCCCGCTCTTCAATCCAATCTACTTCCTTCCTGTCCCAGGTACGCCAGAAATAGTTGTTGGCCGGAATACCCAGATATGCCTGTGTTTTTAACCTCTCTATTACCAGGAAATTTTCCCATAATTTTCCGACGTCATCACGTAAATCCAGTTCGTTGAAATTAGAGATGACGGCGTTGCGGATTCCGTTGTCGTAAAAGTAATATTTGCTCTTCCTGGTAACCTCCTTCCTCAGGTTTCTTGAAAAACCGCGAAGATTGAAGAGGACAAATGATTTTTCCAGAAGGTCCAGGTACCGGGCGACCGTCTTGTAATCAATGCCCAGTTTTGTTCCCAACTCCGAAAGGGAAACTTCGTTTCCGACCTGAAATGCCAATAACCGCAACAGGTCCAGCAGCACCCGGCTGCCTTTGACCCGTTCCATCTCCAGCACGTCTTTCAAAAGATAAGAATTGACCAGCTCTTCCAAAATTGCGACTTTTTCGCTCTTATTTTCGGCCGTAACCGCAGTCGGATATGAACCGAATATCATCCAATCGGACAGTTTTTCTTTCAATTCGTAGGGATTGTATAGTTTTGCCAATTCCAGTTGCGCAAACGGGAAAAGGGTGAGCGTCCTTTTCCGGCCCGTTAACGGTTCGCCTATCTGTCCGGAAAGTTCAAAAGAGGAAGAGCCGGTGGCGATTACCCGGATGCCCGGTATCTGGTCCACTATAATCTTAAGCCCGAGGCCGATTTTAGGAATGCGTTGTGCTTCGTCCAGCGCTAAAAGTTCGTATCCGGATGCGTAATCAAGAATTTTCTTAAAATCCTGAGAACTTAATATCTGCTGGGTGTTGATATTATCCCCGGAATCAAGTTTGTATTTAACCTTAGCGTGGGATAGGAAATTTTTAAGAAGAGTTGTTTTACCCACTTGACGAGGTCCGTAAATTACCAACACCTTGTTAGGCGCTAAAAACGAGCCTAGGTCATCGTAAAATCTTGGAATCATGCAAAAATTATAGGATAAATACTTATTTTTGTCAAATTTCAAGGATTTTAAATCCTTGAAATAAGTATATTATGAGATATTTAACCTTTTCTATAAGATGGTAAGATTACCCCAGCGTAAATATATTGCCGGTCATGCCGGTAAAGAAGTCAATGCCTATCCAGAATCCGGCGGCCAGAAATCCGCCCAGGATCAGGCCCAGGAAGAGGGGTAGGACCTTCCGGTAGGTGCTTATCCCGCCCAGGTGGAGGATGGCAAACTTCAAAAACCAGCCCAAAAAGATGGAGAACCAGACCCACTGGGAAGGCGAGGTGGAGCCGATCATCAACCCCAGCGGGTGGATGGGCCACCAGAGGAAACGGTTCTGCATGAAGATGAAGGCGGACATAAGGGCAGCGCCCAGAAGGTCAAAGAGGAGTATTGCCTTTTGGGGGCCGGCCGGGAAGGTTATCTTGTTCTGGATGGCACTTCCCCACATTTGCGGTACGCCTTTGTAGTGCCAGGCCGCGGTGTTCAGCGCTCCGAAACGGTAGGCGAGAAGCAGTCCGCTTGCGTAGGTGGCGATAAGAGTGACGATGATGGCCAGCCAGATGGCCAGGGCGATTTTCCGGCCTTTTATCTTTCTTTCGGAGGCAATCTTGGAAGCATTGGCCGCCGAGGCCATGACGAAAGTACGGGTGTCAGCGCTCCAGGAGTTTTGCAAGCCCAGGCCGGCAATTCCGGCAGGACCCAGGAAATTGCTGCCCAGGGTATCTATGGTGACAAACATCGGCGCCACCGGAGGCCGGCCGTAAGCCACCCCGCCCTGGGTGACGGCGCGGGTAAGCCCCACCAGGATAATGTAGGTAACTACCAAGTAAAAGATTGAACCGACCAGGTTGACGCCCATCCGATTAAGCCAGAAGACCAGGTAGGCAAAGGCGAGTACGGAACCGAAGACGGTGGCGCGGTAAGAAAGAAATTCCTCGCTGTCGTCAACTTCCGGTTTTTTGCCTAAAGCCTTCAGGAATATATCTCTGATGTGCTTTCGATTTCGCCAGGTAAGGTAGAGGACGAAAGCGACCATCGCGCCATAAACCTGGTGGGCCACGATGGGGCCGGAGGGGTCGGAAACAAGTTCCGTTGGTCCGATGGAGTATCCCACCATGTTGGTGTAGCCGGTCAGGAAGGCCGCGTATAGGGCGAAGAGCCAGATACCCAAAGAAAGGTTGGAGGTCAGCAGAAAAGAGAGGCCGATTACTTCAAACATCACCCGCAGGTTAAGACCAAAATTGCGCCGCATAATCGGAACATCCCAGCTCAGGTCCAGTGCCGGCATCATCGGAAAGTAATTATGCAGGGCCTTCAGGGAATAGAAGAGAAAAGGGATGGCAACGCCAATCCAGAAGAGCCGGTTCTTCAGGATGGCCGGCACCAGGGAGCCGGCAGCCGGTTTCTCGGTGAGGGCCAGGGGCAACTGCACCAGGGGGAAGAAGAGCCGCTCGTCGGTAATCCAGGTCTTCCGGAAGAAAGTGTAGACGGAAATCATCAAAAAATAGACCGCGATGATAAACGATGTCCAGATAATGAGCGGTTTTGTCCAGGCGGCCCAGGGGATGGGAGCGTTTTTGGGCAGGCCCTCGTAGAAGGTGCGCACTACCGCTTCTCCCTGGGGCAGGAGATATCCGGGAATATGGGCGAGTATCGTTGTCTGCCAGTTATTCATCGGGCTGGCATAGTACTGCAGTCCGGCCAGCAGAGGCAGGAGGTTTAAGACAAAACCCCAGGAGATGATGGAGCAGGCGATGATGAGCATGATGTAGATGACGGACAGTTCTTCGGAGGCCAGGGAAC
>CAZBFL010000134.1:0-3554 GCA_964491175.1 uncultured bacterium | reverse complement strand
ATGAAAATAAAGCATTTTTTTCTATTTTTTTTCGCGGTCCTGCTCCTCGTCCGGCCATTTAGCGACGGCCTCACCTACCCGGCCGCCCAGAACTTATTTCAATTTGCAATATTAACGGCTGCGGTTCTTTACCTGGCCCTGCTCTTCGCCGGACGGGTTGCCTATCAAACTACCGGATTGGAACTGCCGGCCGCGGCTTTTCTGTTTGTGGCTTTTGTCGCGACCGTTGTTTCTACTTCTCCTTACCGCAGCCAGACTGTTCTCCTGCAATACCTTTATTATTTCAGCCTTTTTTTTCTTCTCTGCCAGGTGATTTCCTTCCCCTCGCCCTCCCCTCTCCCCCGTGGGGAGAAGGTTAACAAAAAGGAAGTTGATAGCCGATTGTTAGTCTTAACAGTTATTCTGATTACCGCCGTTCTGGTCAGCATTTACGGGATCCAGCAATATTTCTGGGGGTTCAAGGATACGCTCAATTACATGACACAACAGAATATGCTGGATACGATGCCTCCGGAAATGCTGGCCCGGATTACCAACCGGCGCATCTTTTCCACTTTCGTCTATCCCAATATTTTTGCCGCGTTCTTGATTGCGCTCATCCCGATTTCGCTTTCTCTGGCCGCGTCACCCCCTAAGACCGGAAAAGGGGAAATACCGGCGGATAAATTTTTCGGGGTCATCCTTCTTCTAATCTTTGGTTTTACGCTTATCCTGACAAAATCTTCCGGCGCCATAATGACCATTTTCCTTGTCTTTCTTCTCTGGCTGGCATATCTCTGGGTGAGACGGGTAAAAAGATATTATCCGTACCTTATTCTGTTCGGCGGGTTCCTTTTTCTTTTTCTGCTCCTTAATTCGCTGAAGATGGTTCCCCACATCCTTTCCCTGCGGGACCGGTTCTTTTATTGGACAAGTTCTCTAAAAATATTCGCCGAACGGCCCATCCTCGGTTTTGGACCAGGCAGCTTCGGAGTCCAATACGCCCGCTTTAAAATTCCGGCCGCGATGGAAACTCAGCACAGCCACAGCATCTTTTTTGAGATTCTGGCCGAACAAGGCCTATTGGGCATCATAACTTTTTTCTGGTTTTGGATTCTGCTGCTGCAAAAATCATGGAAAGGAGCGGTGACCGGCCTGCAAAAGGGGCTTTTCTGGGGAGTCCTGGCCCTTTTTCTCCACACCCAGGTCGATTTTGACCTGGCCGACCCTTCTCTGGCCACTTATCTTTTTATCCTGCCGGCGCTTATCCCTTTGAAAACCGTCGTTATTCCGGCCGGTAAAAAAGGCGAACACCGGCGCCGGAGTTTGACCCAATTCGTTTCAGGACTTATAATATTGATACTTCTAACCGCCGGTTTTCACCTGGCAAAAATCCACCGGGCCGAAAAAATTTACCAGAACGGCCTTTCCCTGCTTTCAGCCGGCGACGGCAGCGGTGGTTTAACACTTCTGAAAAAAGCAAGCGAAATTAACCCGGGAAATCCAGCCTATTACGCGCAGTTGGGCGCGCTCTTTTACCGGGCCGGGGAAGTCGTTAAAAATCAGGTATATTTTCAGGAATCGGCGTACGCGTATCAAAAAGCCTGCAAAGCGGAACCGTATTCGGCCAGTTTCCGGTTCCGGCTGGGGTTGTCGGCGGAAAACGCCGCCGCAATAACCGGAGACCGGCATTGGACTCTTCTGGCCGAACAATCTTTCAGGGACGCGGTTTTTCTTTACCCAACCAAGGAAGAGTACCGCCGGAAATTAAAATAAGATGAAGATTATAGAATTGAGGATTCGCCGCCTGGACAAGGTGGAGATATTTTCCGGACCGGACGAGATAGAAGTTGTTCCGGGCGACTACGTGATTATCGAATCACCCAAGAGCGGCTCCGACTACGGAATCGTGCTTTCCATCCTGGCCGAACTCCCGGCGGGGTTGAACCGAGAGCATCTCTCCCGGGTCATCCGCAAGGTAACCCCGGAAGATGTGGCGCAGATTGAAGAAAATTACCGCCACGACGAGGAGGCCTTCCGCATCTGTTCGGAAAAGATCGCCGAAAAAAAGATCAAAAATATGAAACTGCTTGATGCGGAATACTCATTCAGCCGGGCAGTGGTTACTTTTTACTATTACGCCGAAGAACGGATTGATTTCCGCGACCTGGTCCGGGAATTGGCGAAGGCGTTCAACTGCCGGATTGAAATGCGGCAAGTGGGACGCCGCGACGAAGCGCGGATGCTGGGCGGTTACGGAATTTGCGGCCGCCGGCTTTGCTGTGCCCTGTTTTTGCGTGAATTCAAACCGATTACCATCCGGATGGTGAAGGAACAGAACCTCCCGCTGGATACTGGCAAGGTCTCCGGTCTTTGCGGCCGGCTGATGTGCTGCCTGGCTTACGAAAATCCGGGAAAAAAACATTGCTGTGCCCGGGGAATCGCGAAAGACCTGGAAGAGGAAGACGAAAAGGAGCCGGTAGAAAAAGATGGATAAATATTGTCTGACCACGCCAATCTATTATGTTAACGCCCAGCCGCACGTCGGGCATGTTTATACCACGGTAGCGGCCGATGTCCTGGCCCGGTGGGAAAGGTTCCTGGGAAAAGAGGTTTTTTTTCTCACCGGCACCGATGAACACGGCAGCAAGGTTGCCGCGGCCGCGGACCAGGCTGGCCTCTCACCCAAAGAATTGGTGGACCAAACCGTTCGGCGCTACCTTGATTTATGGAAGTTGCTGGAGATTAAGTTTGACCGTTTTATCCGGACCACCGAACCGGAGCACCAAAAAACCATCCAATCAATCTTTTCCGCTCTGCAGCGCAACGGCGACATCTACCCCGGTATTTACGAGGGATATTACTGCGTGCCCTGCGAACGTTATCTCGCTCCGGCCGAAGGAAAAGACTGCGCGGATTGCGGCCGTCCCACCGAAAAACTATCCGAGGAAACCTATTTTTTCCGGCTTTCCCGCTACCAGGAAAGGATTAAAGAACACTTTATCAAAAACCCGGAATTTATTCAGCCGGAACGCATCCGTGACGAAGTGACCAACATGCTTTCCGACCCCCTGCCGGACCTTTCCCTGACCCGGCGCTGTCGATGGGGAGTACCCCTGCCGGATGGCGTTGCCGGTTCCGGACTTACCATTTACGTCTGGTTCGACGCCCTGCTCAACTATCTTTCCGGTGTAAACTACAACCCGCTTTCCCCGGCGGAAAACGGCCAGGGCGAACTTTTCAAACGATTCTGGCCGCCCGACGTTCAATTAATCGGCAAAGACATTACCCGCTTTCACCATATCATCTGGCCCGCAATTTTAATGGCGCTTAACCTGCCGCTTCCGAAGAAAATTTTTGCTCACGGCTGGTGGCTTTCCGGCAATGAAAAGATGAGCAAGTCAAAAGGCAATGCAGTGGAGCCGTTTGATTTCTGCAGCCGCTATGGTCCGGAGGCGCTCCGTTATTTTCTCCTGGCGGAAGTGCCTTTCGGAGTGGACGGTAATTTTACGGAAGAAGTCTTCCGGAAGAGGTACAACAGCGACCTGGCCAACGATCTGGGCAACCTCATCCAC
>CAZBFL010000133.1:0-3558 GCA_964491175.1 uncultured bacterium | reverse complement strand
ATTAGGACCATTTACCTGGACATACCGCGCGGTAAAATCCTGGACCGCAACGGAGTTGTTTTAGCGGAAGACAAGTTAGGTTTCAATCTAACCTACATACCGTTTGACCTTAAAAATCCAGCCGAGTGCGCTGATATCCTGACCCCAATCTTAAATATGAACCGGACCGAAATTCAGAAAAAAATTACGGAAAAGGCACCCAACCCTTTTGAACCCCGGGTCATATTCAGGAGTCTTTCCCAGGAACAAATCCATGCTATTGAAGAAAACAGCATCCGGCTCACCGGAATTAACATCCAGGCCGGCTTAATCAGGAACTATCCCTTCGGGAAAGATACCGCTACCATCCTGGGATACCTGGGCGAAGTAAGCCGTGAAGAATTGCCGACGCTTAAAAAAGAAGGCGTGCGTTCCGGTGACCTTGTCGGCCGCAGTGGGATTGAAAGAATGTTTGACAGCCTGTTGCGCGGAGAACGGGGCGGCACCCAGGTGGAGGTAGACGCGCGCGGCTCCCATCAACGGGTCCTGGGCCAAAAGGAATCCAAACCCGGCCATACGGTTGTTCTGACCATTGACAGCCGCCTCCAGCGAATTGCTTCGGATAGATTAGGAGACCGGGCCGGTTCCGTCGTCGTTCTTTCCCCGAATACCGGAGAGGTTCTTGCCCTGACCAGCAAACCGACTTTTGACCCGGACAACCCGGCTCCCTCTCTCAGCCGGTCTGACAAGCCTTTCCTGAACCGGGCATTGGCCGGACTTTACGCTCCCGGTTCCGTCTTCAAAATAATTACGTCTATCGCCGCGCTGGAAAGCGGTTCCATCACTCCGGATGACGAATACGAGTGCCTGGGTTCCCTGACAATCGGCGACCGGGAATTTCACTGCTGGAAAGAAGAGGGACACGGATGGGTCTCTTTCAAGAACGCCCTGGCACAGTCATGCAATATTTATTTTGGACAGATCGGCATGAAGACCGGTGAAGCAAATCTGCTGGCCTATGCCTTGAAAGCCGGACTCGGGGTCGTGACCGGCGTTGACCTGCCGGGGGAAAAAGCCGGCTATATCCCCAGACCGGGCGATTCGGGCGGCGCCCTTAACTTGTCAATCGGACAGGGAGCGCTTCTCTTAACCCCGATTCAGATGGCTAACCTGATCGCCACGGTTGCCAACGGGGGCAATATCTTCCGGCCGGAAATTACCCGGGAACTCCGTGACCGGGAGGGAAATACGATTGAAACATTTGACCCGGCAATCCAAAGTTATTTCTTTGTTTCGGAAACAACGCTGAATATTTTAAAAGAAGGTCTTTTGGCGGTAGTCAATTCCGGAACCGGAGGCGCCGCCCGGGTGCCGGGAATTTCGGTGGCCGGCAAGACCGGAACAGCCCAAACCGCCCAGCGGGACTTACAATTAACCACCCGGGGAAGTTTCGTCTGTTACGCGCCGACTGAGAATCCCGGGGTAGCGATGGCGGTCGTTCTGGACAGCGGCGCTTCTTCCGAGGCCGCGGCCATCACCGGCCAAATTCTAAGGGAATATTTCTTTCCCTCCCAGGAGTCCGCGGCTTCCGACACCGAGAAAAAAAATGAACCGGAATAATCGGGAAAAACTCTATCTGCCTCTGCTGGTCCTGACCGGAGTGCTGGTCTTTATCGGAATGGTCTTAATCTTCAGCGCCAGCCGGGTTATCGGCCAGAGTTTGGGCGCGCTCTTCGCGCGGCAGATCATCTGGGCGGCAATCGGTTTTGCCGCGCTCGCCTTGCTGGTGCGGATCGATTTCCATCTCTGGACCCGCAGCGCCGGTTTTTTGTATTTTCTGATGCTGCTCATTCTATCCCTGGTCCTGTTCTTTGGACACGGCCGCTCCGAAACCCAACGGTGGTTTAAACTGGGCGCTTTATATCTTCAGCCTTCGGAACCGGCTAAAATCCTTTTTATTTTTGTGCTGGCAAGCTACATCGCCCGCCATAAAGATACTATTTTACAATTTTCAACCGTCTTCATTGCCGCCCTCTTCTTTCTGCTGCCGCCGATGTTTCTGATATTGATGCAGCCCAACCTGGGAACCGCATTTGTTTTAATCCCGATATTTTTTGCCATGTTTTATATCGCCGGCGCGCCCAAAAAAAATCTTTTCGCGCTTTTCAGCATAGGCCTGGCTTCACTGCCTGTACTCTGGTTGTTTCTGAAAGATTATCAAAAACAACGGATTCTGGTCTTCCTGAACCCGGGAACAGACCCGCTGGGCTCCGGATACAATCTGCTCCAATCCAAAATCGCCATCGGTTCCGGCGGCTTTTTCGGCAAAGGCTTTCTCCGGGGAACCCAGACTCACCTGGCATTTTTGCCGGAACACCATACCGATTTTATTTTTTCCGTCCTGGCTGAAGAATGGGGTTTTCTGGGCGGCGCTATCCTCCTGTTCGTCTACCTTCTTTTTCTGATGGAAATACTTAAAGTCGCCTCTGACACCCGCGACCGCGCGGGGACCATTATCACCGTCGGCTGCGGCGCAATGTTCGCCACCCAGGTATTCGTGAATATCGCTATGACCATGGGCTTCCTGCCGGTGGTCGGAATCCCCCTTCCCTTCCTCAGTTACGGCGGTTCCTCGCTGATAACCTCCCTGGCTGCAGTGGGAATTATCCTGAATATCAAAAACCGGGAAACATTTATCTGAGGTGTTCTCTTAATGCCGGATGGATGACCAATTCCTGAACCTGGTAAGAAACCCGGCCCGCTACATCGGTCACGAGGTTAACCGCGCGGTTAAAGACTGGAATGCGGCCCGGGTAAAAATCTGCCTATGTTTCCCGGAAATTTACGAACTGGGAATGTCCAACCTGGGCCTGCGCCTTCTTTACGGGGTCGTAAATTCTCAGCAAAATTACCTGGCGGAAAGGGTCTTCGCGCCGGACCCGGACCTGGAAGAACTTCTGCGCCAAAAAGGAATTCCCCTTTCCAGCCTGGAATCAAACAGGCCTCTCCCGGAATTTGACGCAATCGGGGTTACGCTGGCCAGCGAATTGTCATACAGCAACTTCCTCACCGTCCTTTCCTTAAGCGGCATCCCCTTAAAAAGCAGCGACCGCCTCGGCAGCGAACCGATCGTCCTGGCCGGCGGGACCGGCGCCTTTACACCGGAGCCGATGGCTGATTTCATAGACGCTTTTTTAGTCGGCGAGGGCGAAGAAGCGATCCTTTCCATTCTGAAGATTCTGGAGGAAAACCGGTCCGCAAAACGCCCGGAAAAAATTCTGCGTTTAAGCCGGCTGCCCGGCATTTACGTACCGTCTCTCTATCAACCCCAATACGACAAATCCGGCGCTTACCTCGGCCTCCTGCCTCACAAGGAAGCCCCCGGCTCCAAAATTAAAAAAATAACGGTTAAAAATTTTGAAGATGCGTTTTTTCCGGAAAAATGGATAATTCCCTATCTGACGATAGTTCATGACCGGATCGGAATTGAGATTATGCGCGGCTGCGCCAATCACTGCCGATTCTGCCAGGCCAGGGTGGTTTACGGACCGTGCCGCACCCGCTCTCCCCGAAAAATTT
>CAZBFL010000132.1:0-3595 GCA_964491175.1 uncultured bacterium | reverse complement strand
ATTTCCAACCGCCGCAAATTACGTTTTGGAACAATCGGTAATGTGAAATGGATTGACGAAATCCTCCCTTGTTCCAAAAATACAGAGGTTCTAGCCTGTTTTGATAACCAATTTTTCTCAAAGGTACCGGCGGTAACACGGCATTCTTACCGGGCCGGCGCCGCGTATTACCTGGGCGCTATTTTTGACCAGGAGGGATACAATCATTTTTATCAGGCATTAGCGCGGTCTCTTGGTTTGAAACCGGTTCTTTCCCTGCCAGAAGACATCTATGCCACCGTGCGCACTAAAAACAAACAAAAGATTTTTTTCATCAACAACCCGACGAACCAGACCCGTAATTTAAAACTTCCCCGGAAATTCAAAAACATTTTCAGCGGTGAAAAGATTGAAGGGAAGATTTCCTTGAAACCTTTTGAAGCCATTGTGTTGACCGACACGGTGAATTAAATCCGCGAAGAGAAAATTTAGGATAATCGATATAATTACAGGGATAAAATGAAACAAAAAAAAGAACAGAAGGACAGGAAGAAAATAGAAAAGTCAGCAAAAGGGTGGGTGCTGAGTGGCGGGAACCTGGTCCTGGAAATAGATAGAATGACCGGGTGCCTGTCGTTTCTGAAGATTAGCGGCGAAAATAATTTTGTCTGGACGGTCCATTCCGGTGATGTGACGGTTCGCGACGACCTGATAAGGAAGACCTTCGACCTTCGTGACATCCGGCGCGTCCAGGTTACCGCCGTTTCCGAGGATAGTTTAACCTTAAAAAAATATTTTGCCGGGGCACCCTGGTACCTGGAAGAAAGATACCGGGTTGAGGACCAGGTGATAGGGTGGGAGGCTAAGGTCATGCTTGATAAGGGCGATTTCCGTTCCTGCGCGGTCAGCTATCATATCCCCTGGCCCCAGCCGTTGTACTTCATGGCGTTCTGGGCCGCCAAGGAAAATATGCCCTCGGCTCCCGACCGTTTTGCCGGGATAGCCCTGGAATACGGAGAGGTCAGCAGCGGTATTCTCATGCCGGCGCTCTGTTCTTACCTTGAAAAGGAACAGGCCGGACTTTTGCTGGTCATGCCTTTTGAGTTTAAAACCCCGCGTTTTAGGTTTATCAGCAGTTACCGTGACCCCGATTTACAGGCACAGTTTGACTGGATGGCACTCTCCACACACCAACCGGCCAGCACCAGCCTCCTTTTTCGGGGAACCGGCGGTGCCTGGCGGCCTGAATTAGGATGGCTCTACGAAAGATACCGTGAATATTTTGAACCACGGTCAACACTCATCCATAAGTTGTGGGGTGGCCACGTTTCCGGAAAGTGTAATGTCTCTCTTAAACAGGCAAAAGCAATGGCTGACCTGGGACTTGCCTGGCACGAAATTCACGAACATTTCCCGGCTTACGGCAACTATCATCCGGAGAAGATGGTCAACTGGCGCAGCGGCCATGCGAGGAAAGATACAACCCTGATAACCGTGGATATGATCCGGCAGACCATTAAAAATCTCCATGTAGTCAACTCAGCTGCTATGCCCTACATTCAAGTTTCTGGTGACGGTGACGCCAAACTGCTTGATTCGCAATTTATCAATTCCCGGGTGAAAGACCGGTATAAAAACTATATCTACACCGGCTATACTGAAGGCATTAACTTTTGTAATGTCTATCAAATGAACTCCGACCCTAACCTTCCTTTCGGCAAGGACATAACCAGGCAGATTAACGGTATGGTTAGCCGGTATCCTGATATGGACGGAGTTTTTCTGGACCAGGCATGTTACAATTGGCTGGACACAGCCCACGATGACGGGATTACCGCAGTGAACAATCGGCCCGCTTATATGACCGGGTTCAATTACTTTCCGCATTTAGAACATCTTTCTTCACTGCTCCATCCCCATAAGGCGATTATCGGTAACGGGCCGTTTGGTATCGGTATCATGAAGTATATCGATGGTTTTATGAGCGAAAGTTCAGGCTGGTTGTGCAACCATTTCCAGTATTACGGATTGGCAAAACCGATGTTTTTCTTAATGTACCAGCCGCACGACCGGGATGTTGAACTTATGTTCCAACGCTGTCTCATCTATGCTGCCGGCTACACCAGTTATGCTGAAGCGGCACCTTCAAAAGACCTTTATCGAAAGTATGTGCCGCTTCTGGAGAGATTGTTCCGGAGACGTTGGGTCTTTGACCCAAAACCAATGGAGACGCCCGCGGGATTCAACGGAGGCGTCTTTCGAAATCCTTCCGGTAATTTACTTGTCAGCATCGTCAGCGAAGAAGCGCGTCTTTCCGGCAGGGCCCTTCGGGACAACACCGTCTGCGTCCGGACTTTTGATATTGAACAGGTAATTAAAGTTACTCTTCAGCAACCCGGGACGAAAATTTCCACTATACCGTTTAAGAAAGAAAATGGGGCAGTTCTTTTCGATGTTCCGGGAGATGTCGTTGCCGCGGTGGTGGAGTTACATTTTGCAAAATAAGGTAAATCCATTTCTGAAAAATGGAAGTATTGGCAATCTATTTTCCGAGTTGGCACCCCAACCCTCATTATCAGGCTTGGTACGGCGAAGGGTTCTCGGAGTGGGAACTGTTGAAGAGTGCTGTTCCCATCTATCCCGGACATCATCAGCCCAAAATTCCTACCTGGGGATATTTTAACGAAAGTGATCCTGCGTGGTCGGCCAAAGAGATTGACCTGGCGGCAGACCATGGAATAACCGGATTTCTCTTTGACTGGTACTGGTACAGTGGCGTTCGGATTATGGAGGAAGCGCTTGAAAATGGATTCCTGTGTGCCCCAAACCGAAAAAGATTGAAGTTTGCCATTATGTGGGCAAATCACGATTGGATGAATTGGCCGGCAATAACCGGAAAGCCCGGCATGCCTGGTGCTTCTGGCAGTAATTCTCCGATCTGGCTTCCTATCCGACACGGGACGAAAGATTTTGACCGGATGATAGACTATTGTTGCCAGCATTATTTTTTTCAACCCAACTACTGGAAGATTGAAGGTAAACCTAACTTCGTTATCTATGATGTTGGCCAAATTTCAAACCAGCTTGGTGGGATGAAAAGTGTGGCCAAGGCATTAGAAAGGATGGATAACCGGGCTCGGTCCCATGGTTTGCCCGGCCTCTATTTCACCGCCAATATCGGCTGTTGTAACGACAATATTTACTGTTGCGGTTGGGAAAAGGTTCCCACCCTGAAAAAGATAGGGTTCCAGAGTGTATTTGCCTATAACATAGTGCGCACACCGCAGTATGAAAGCCTGCCCAATGAAAGGCCCATTGTCTTGTATGACGATGTCATTACATCCCATTCTTATGTCTGGCAGCAGATTGAAAAAGGAGGCTTTTCACATCATCCGGTCGTTACGATGGGATGTGATGTTTCACCGCGATGGCCCCGAGGCGTAAAACTACCTGTCGATTTCCGCAGCCTAAATTATGAACCTATCGTTGAAGGTAACACTCCGGAAAAGTTCGGCAAACTTTGCCATTTGGCATTAAAGCAGGCAAGAGAAAACGGCTCTGTATCGAAAGCGATCTTTATCAACGCCTGGAATGAGTGGTCCGAAGGGATGTATCT
>CAZBFL010000131.1:0-3618 GCA_964491175.1 uncultured bacterium | reverse complement strand
GAGATATCCAAGCGGGTGTCCGAAAAGACCGGCGCGGTGGTGGCGCCGCCTATGAGTTACAGTTTCTCCGGCGGTACCCTGCCCGGCACCATCAACATCACCCCGCAGGTCATGGCTTTGGTGGTCATGGATATCTGCCGTTCTCTTATTCAGCAGGGTTTTAAGAATATCGTACTGGTTCTTGGACACGGCGGCACCGAGAACCTCAACGCCCTGAAGGACTGCACCGTTCTCTTCCTGCGGCAGAACCCCCAGTATTCGGATGTCGTTTTGGCGCTGACCGGTGTGGCCGATTTCTCCAAGACCTGGATGGACGCTTTCAAGGGTCACGACTTCCACGCCGCCCTCATCGAGACCTCGGTGATGATGTACTGGAAACCGGAACTGGTCAGAAAAGAGATGGTGACCGACGAGCCAAAACTGGCCAAGGCGCTCCGGGTCCATCAGGACAACTACATGGAAATCAAGAAACCGATAGACAGCCCGTTTGTGATACCCTTCGTTAAACAGAAGCCGGAGATGAAGGTGGGCGTGATGGGCGACCCCGAAGGCGCCAGCGCAAAACTGGGTAAAAAAGTTTGCGATGAGTCGGTGGCCGGCCTGACCCGGTTCATCAAAAAGGTTGAAGCGCGTTCTTTTTAGGAATAATGACATCGCGAGACCGTGTTTTAATTGCGCTTGAGCATCGGGAACCGGACCGGGTGCCGATAGACCTGGCCGGATCGGTCGTAACTTCGATCGCAGCCACGACTTACGAAGCGTTGCGGAAGTATCTTGGGCTGCCGGAGAAAAAAGTCCGCATAATGGACGTCGGCGAACAGATTGCCTGGGTTGACGAGGACGTCCTGGAGGTGTTCGGGGCGGATGTTATCCCCCTGTTTGCCGATCCTCCGCAGAAATACAGGCCTGTTTTTACGGACGAAGGCGAAGAGGGTTTTTCCTTTAAGGACGAGTTCGGAGCCACGCTTCGGATGCCGAAGGGCGGTTTTTATTATGACTGGCGTGAATTCCCGCTAAAGAATCCTTCGATTGCCGCACTGGAAAAGATGGATTGGCCTGACCCGGCCGACCCGGGCCGTTTCAAGGGTCTGCGGCAACGCGCGCTTGGACTGCGTTCCGGTTCCGACCGGGCAATCTTCGGCATGGCTCCGGTTGGACATGACCTGTTTAACCAGTTCTTTCGCGTCCGCGGTATGGAGGAGGCGCTGGCAGACCTGGTGGAGAACCAGGATTTTGCGGATGCCTTTCTCACCCGGATGATGCACACGATCATTAAATCCCAGGAGCTCTTTTTGGATGAGGTCGGCGATTTAATCGACGTTCATTTTACGGCGGATGATATTTCCGGCCAGGACGGACCTCTGATTTCGCCTGCCCTCTATCGAAAACTGGTTAAACCGAAATGGGAAAGGATCATTTCGGTTATTAAATCCAGAACAAAAGCAAAAATATTTTATCACGGCTGCGGCGCAATGACGGAATTTATCCCCGACCTGATTGAAATCGGCGTTGATATTTTTAATCCGGTACAGGTCTCGGCCGCAGGCATGGATACGGCCGAGTTGAAGAAAAAGTACGGGAAGAACCTCTCTTTCTGGGGAGGGGGTTGCGACACCCAGCACGTCCTGCCCGGCGGCAATTTGCTTCAGGTCAAAGAGGAAGTGAAACGACGCATCCGCGACCTGGCGCCCGGCGGCGGGTTCATCTTTAATCCCGTGCACAACATCCAGCCTAACGTCCCGCCGGACAATATTGCGGCGATGTTCCAAACAGCGCGGGAATTCGGGCGGTACCCGGTTGTCCCTTAAGAAGAGAGTATCTTAGAGTTCCAGGAGATTCACTTCCCTGACCTTCCCGCCTTTTTTCGGAACCAGGAACGTCTTGATCTCAAACGGCTCCACCTTTGCCTGCCACGATTGTTTTAAATGCGGCAGTTGGATCTTTACTTGCCCGCGCTTCCCTTCGGTTTCGTAACACCTCAGAATCAGTCCCCGGTCGTCTTCCGATTCCTTCAGGACCGTGACGACTACGTTCTCCTTGTCTATTTTGACGAAGGAGTCTTTAAGGGGCAATGTTCCCGGATGGTTATGGTGAATCAGGGAGAAAGGCGCCAGGTTGAGTTCGTCGGCCGACCGGGACGCCTGGTTTTTGCGGAGCAGCCCGGCGTGAGGCAGCAGGCGATATGAGAAAGTATGAATCCCCTGGTCCATATACCGGTACAGGTGTGGCGGGGAGAGTTTTTCGCCGGCAAAATTGCCGTAGGCGAAAACGGTGCTGCGCAGGAGTGTCATACGCATCTCTGCGTCTTTGATGTCAAAACTGTACCGGCCGCTGTTGGCGATTGTCAGGCCGTAATCAATTTCCCGGCCCTGGGCGTTTTGCGTCCTGCCGGTTACGTCGAACCACTGTTGTCCCGGTTCCTCTTTTCCTTCGGTCGGCCTTTCCGTAAATCCGTACGCCGTTTGATAGGCCGCTTTGGGATTTTTGACCCTGACCGGAAAACCGAGTTTTAAAAGTTTATGGTGTTCGCGCCAGTCGATCAGAAGCCTTGCCTCGATCAGGTTCAGGTCCCGGTAAAGGATAAAGTCCTGCCACAGCGAAGATTCGTTGTATCCGTATCGCACCCGAATCAGCGAACGGACCGGGCCGGTTTCCACCAGGGTAATCTCTTTTTTCTCGAACCGGCCGGTTTCTTCGCGGTATTCGTCCGCCATGTGTCCCCAGGCGTCGGATTCGTCTTTGATGATAATCGGCACTCCGGCCGCGCCGTCTACAACCTCAATTTGGTTCTGCTTATCGTAAAGAGAAGCAAGGTACCCGGTTTCAGCGTCCACCCTGATTTTGAAGAACCGGTTTTCCAGGGTGAGTCCGTCCGCCCTTAAGAAATCAACATCTTTCCCGGATTCAAGGGTTGTGCCCGGCTTGCGGTCCAGGAAGTATGTCCGGTAGCCCAGGGCCGGCAACTCTGAAGTGAAGACAAACTTCTTCTGGCCGGAGAGAGCGGTGCTTGATGACTTCACTTTTTGGAAAAGGACCGGTTTGCCTTTTTCATCGGATATGGAACTGAAGACGGGTTTGCGTTTGGCGATCTGGAGGCCGATCAGTTTTTCCTTTTCGTCGGTTTCGGATTCGGGCCGGTAGTCCTGGTGCTCAAACTCCACGACGCTGCGCACCGGCCAGGCGTGGGCGTTGAAGATGACCAGGGGCAGGTCCGTTTTCCCCCGGGTGTTAATCTTCAGGCAGATGCGCTGGAGGGCCTTGTTGATCGTCTCCTTGGCTTTGTAGATGGATTCGCCGAAGATGCATCTTACGTCATTGTAGGCTTCCACGATGCTGGAGCCGGCCAGGATGTCATGGAACTGGCAGAAGAGCAGGTTCTGCCAGGCGCGGTCCAGTTCTTTCTTCGGGTAGGGGAAACCGCTGACCTTGCCGGCGAATATCGAAATTTTTTCGGCGGCAAGGATAAGGTGTTCGGCGCGGCGGTTGAGTTCTTTTACTTCGCTGCAGGAGGAGTAACAACCCCGTCCGTAGTGCTGCAGTTCTCCCCGGAAGACCGGAGGTATTTCACTCTTTTTCTTTATGGCATCAAAGAATCCGGCCGGGGAACTGTACCTGAAA
>CAZBFL010000130.1:0-3641 GCA_964491175.1 uncultured bacterium | reverse complement strand
CTTGCCCTCGCTGCGCGGAATGCTCTTCGGCTCCACCAGCGTCACTTTAACCCTGACTCCAATTACATCTTCGATATGTTTTTCAATATCAAGCCTTGCCTCTTCCAGGTGCCTGATTTCATCGGAAAACAGTTTCCGGGACGTCTCAACCTGGACTTCCATCTCATCCAACTGGTGGGGCCGGGTAATGATAATCTGGTAGTGGGGCTCCACCCCTTTTATTTCCAGGAGCGCCTTTTCAATCTGGGACGGGAAAACGATGACGCCCCGAATCTTGAGCATGTCGTCGGAACGGCCGGTAACCCGGTCCATCCTGACCAAGGTCCGGCCGCACCGGCAGACGCCCCGATGCAAAGCGGTAATATCCCTGGTCCGGAAACGAATCATCGGAGTCCCCTCCCGGGTCAGCGTGGTGAGAACCAACTCTCCCTTCTCCCCTTCCGGCAAAGGTTCCAGCGTTTCCGGAGAAATAACTTCCGGATAGAAGTGGTCTTCAAAGATATGAAGCCCGCATTTTTCCTTGCATTCCTGGGCCACGCCCGGCCCGATTATTTCGGTCAAACCGTAGATGTTAAGGGCCAGCAGGTGAAAACGCTTCTCTAATTCATCCCGCATCCGCTCAGTCCACATCTCCGCCCCAAAACACCCGGCCAGCAACTTTAACTTTTTCTGGTTAAGCAGTCCTTCCTCTTCAGCCACTTCGGCGAGATAGAGGGCGTAGGACGGGGTACAGGTAAGGATAGTAGTGCCGAAATCCTGCATAATGTCCAGCTGCCGCCTGGTATTGCCGGCGGAAACCGGAATAAGGGTCGCGCCTATCTTCTGAGCTCCGTAATGGACGCCCAGCCCGCCGGTAAAGAGACCGTACCCGTATCCGTTCTGTATTATGTCTTCCCGGGTGGTCCCGGCCATCGTCAGGGAACGCGCCATCACCTCGCCCCAGAGGTCGATATCGTTCTTCGTGTAACCGGCAACCACCGGTTTACCGGTCGTCCCGGAAGAGATGTGTATCTCCACAATCTCGCTCTGCGGGACCGCCAGCATGCCGAACGGGTAACCGCTTCTCAATTCGGCCTTGGTCGTGAAGGGAAATTTTTTCAGGTCATTCAGAGATTTAATTTCCTCCGGCTTGATTTCCGCCTTATCGAATGTCTTTTGATAATACGCCACATTGTAATAAGCGCGGCGCACGGTTCCTTTCAATCTTTCCAGTTGTAGTTTTTCTCTCTCTTTTTCCGGCTGACATTCGGCTTCTTTGTTCCAAATCATCTTTATTCTCCCGTTCTGAAAAAATCAAGGTCTTCCTTTGACAGAAGAACCTTTGCTTTCTCAATCTCCTTCACTTCAATAATCAGGTACGCTTTCTTACGAGCTTCCGGCACCAGCACGTAAGCGTTTTCAACGTTTATTTTGTGCCTGGTTAAAACCCGGACCACTTCATGCAGCCCGCCGGGCCGGTCCTTCATCCCGATGGCCAGCACTTCGTTTTGCGATACCGTAAACCCATCCTCTTTCAAGCGCCGGTAGGCCCGGTCACACTTATCCACCAAAAACCTTATCACGCCGAAACTGTCGGAACTGGCGATATTTATCGCCAGGATATTAATGCCCTCTTCTTCCAATACCCTGGTTATCTTCTCAATCTTACCCGGCTTGTTTTCGGCGAAAACGGATATCTGCATTAATTCCATCTTACCCCCTCACCCCACCCTCTCCCCTGAGGGTAGAGGGATTTTATCATAGTTTTCGCTGGTCAATGACCCGCTTCGCCTTTCCTTCGCTCACCGGCAGAGTGCCCGGCTCCACCAGGTCAACCTTCGGTTTAACCCCGATCTCTGCTCTCAGTTTATCCTCAATTTCAGACCTTAAGTTCACCAGATGTTCCACGCTGCCGTCAAAAATATCCCTGATGATTTCCGTTTTAACGGTCATCTGGTCCAGGGACTGGAGAACTATCTGGTAATTCTGGGCCACGCCCCTGACGCTCATCAGTACCCGCTCCACCTGCTGCGGGAAGATGTTGATGCCCCGGATTATGAACATATCATCCGATCGTCCCTTGATGCGTATAATCCGCCGGTGGGTCCTTCCGCAACGGCATCTTTCGGGCATAATCGCGGTGATATCCCGGGTGCGGTAACGCAGGATGGGCATCGCCTCCCGGCAGAGGGTGGTAAGCACCAGTTCCCCCTCCCTGCCTTCCGGAAGCGTCTGGCCGGTCTTGGGGTCTATTATCTCCATCAGAAAATTATCTTCCCATAGATGCATTCCATCCTTTGCCGCGCACTCAAACGCAACGCCGGGCCCGTTCATTTCGGTCAAACCATAGGAATTATAGACGTCTATTCCGAGAATCTCCTCAATCTTCTTCCGGGTCGCTTCCGAGTACGGTTCCGCGCCGACGTAGGCGCGGCGGAGAGACAGGTCTTTCCTGGGGTCTATCCCCTTTCCGGCCATCACGTCGAAAAGATAAAGGGCGTAACTGGGCGTGAGATGAAGGGTGGTACTCTTAAAATCCTGCATCAGGGTAATCTGGCGCTCGGTGTTGCCCGGACCGGCCGGGATTACGAACATTCCCACCTTCTCCGCGCCGTAGTGCATCATCAGGGCGCCGGTAAAGAGGCCGTAGGTCATCATATTCTGAAGCACATCGCCCCGGGCAACGCCGGTCATTACCAGACAGCGGGCAATCAACTCGGCGGCCTGATTCAGGTCCTGTTTGGTAAAAAAGATTGCCTTCGGCTTACCGGTAGTCCCGCTGCTGGTGTGGAGACGCAGCACTTCTTCCCTTGGAACAGAGAGCAGGCCAAAGGGAAAAGTTGCCTGCAGGTCCTCGCGGGTAGTAAAAGGAAGGCGCTCTATGTCCTTCAGGGATTTGATATCTTGCGGTTTCAACCGGCAGGCGGCGAGCCTTTCCCGGTAGAAAGGCACGGCCTTTGCCACCCGGCCGGTTATCTTCTTCAACCGCTTCAACTGCAATACTTCCAGTTGCCGCCGGCTCAGCGTCTCTATCTCTTTTTGCCAGAACGCATTCTTGTCCATTTTGGATTCCCGCTAAAAACATGCGGGAATGACAGCGCCGCGTTTGACTTGTTTCAAAATTTGAACTGGAACTGCCATCTCAGGAAAACGGCGTCGTCTGAGCCCTGGACGTAAAAATCTCCCGGCACAAAGTATTCCGCCAGCAGAAGCCCGTCTATATATTTATTGAAGACGTAACCAAGGGTAGCCTGGTAGAGGTGGCCCCGTTCCTTGCCGTCGCCGGAGAATATGCCGCCGGCCGCGACTTCTTCGTTGGCCAGAAGATAGTTATAGCAAAACGACAGGTTCGCCTTGGGATTAAAATTCACCTTCACGCCGGCGCGATACGCCTGGAGGTTCGTCCAGTAAGCCACTCCGGCATTGGGTTCAGTGACATAAGTGAAGATGAAAAGTTCGCTCAGGAACGGAAACCGTGAAAAGAGCGGGTTCCAACCTTCAACAGACGGAGAAAGATAGTCGTCGCCTGACAGATAGACGTAACCGGCATTTATTTCCGGGCTGAGGGCGGCATTTTTAAACTTTCGATTAAAAAACAAATATCCGCCGTTTCCTTCCCGGTCTACTCCGCCCTTGTATTCACCGAATTGATGGGCAAATTC
>CAZBFL010000129.1:0-3672 GCA_964491175.1 uncultured bacterium | reverse complement strand
AACATCCGCTGAAAGTCAGGGAGGTTCTTGAAGCCGGACACGAAGTGGGCTGCCACTCCCTTTACCACGAGACCATCGGAGACGAAATCTTCCCCATACCTGGAGTTAAACCCCTCCTGCCGGAAGAGATACCGTTTCGGCTGAAGAAAGCGACCGAGGTTGTCAGCAAGGCCTCCGGTGCAAAGATGCTCTCCTTCCGGGCGCCCCGGCTCTGGGGCAGCACCGCGATGGTTAATGCCCTGGAAGACCTGGGCTACAAAGCCGACGCGTCATATCCTCTCTTTTATTACCGAAAACAACTCTTCCCCTATCACCCGAGCCGTGGCAACTGGTTGGAAAAAGGCAAGAATAAAATTCTGGAAATTCCGTGCTTTGCCGATATCGCCAGAAAGAGCAAGGACCCCTATGGCCGCGACCTGGACCAGTGGCCTGTCTTCCGGACAGAAGGAGCGATGGCGTTGATGAAGATGGTGGATAACTTCGTTGAATACCTCGCCTCAAAAAAGAGTTCCGGGGTCCCGGTGGTCTGTTTCTATTTTCATCCCTGGGAATTTATCTCTCTGCCGAAAAAGTTCCATTTTGGGGAAGGGACGGTAGTGCCGGACCCGTTCATTGTCAAAAACTGCGGAAAAAAAGCGCTGAAAGAACTGGAATCCTTGATTGTCGGTCTTAAAAAAGAATACGCCGCAGATTTTTTAACCTGTAAAAGATTAGCGGAACTTCAGCGCCCCTGAGTTACTGCCGGCGAATCTGTGGTATAATTTCCTTGTCTGAAACCATTCCTTCAGCCAATTCTTATGAAACAAAAAGAGATAATCCGGCACCTTAAAACCCGCTGGCAGGCGGTCCGCCGGATTGAAAAGGCGGAGATGAAAAAAACATCTTTGGCGGAGAAGTTAAACTTAACCTCGGCAGTTTTTGGGCCGGGCAAACTTTTGAACCTGCCATTCCAAAAAAGAAAAGCGGACGTCAAAACCGCGAGAGAAAGGTGGCGCCGGCTAAAAAACCTTTCCTATGGCGAAAAATGAGATAAAACCTTTGTTGTCCGCCCTCAAAACCCTGGTTGATTTCCTTTCGGATTCCAAGATTAAAAACGTTATCATCGGCGGTATCGCCGCCAGCCTTCTCGGAAAACCACGCTTTACCGCGGATATTGACGGCCTTATCCTTTTGCCGGAAAAAGAGCTGGCCGGCATTTTAAAAAAAGCAAAAAGTTACGAATTGTCTCCTCGAATTACAGGAGTTCTTGAATTCGCAAAAAATAACCGGGTTATCCTCCTGAAACACCGGGTCAGCGGAATTAACATTGACCTTGCTATCGGACTCCTGCCCTTTGAAATCGAAGCGGTCAAACGGTCCAGAACCTGCAAGATAGGAAAGATAAGGCTTTCACTGCCTGCCCCGGAAGACCTGATAATAATGAAGGCGGTGGCGCACAGACCCAGGGACCTTGAGGATATACGCTCCGTCCTGGAAACGCAATCCAACCTTGACTTCCGACGCATTATCCGCTGCGTCAAAGAATTTTCCAAAATCCTGGATATGCCTGAATTACTCACTGACTTAAAAGACCTTCTGCCCAAACCTGTAAGAAAATAATCCGGAAAAAATCTTGAAGGAAAAGCGGAAAAATGGTATTCTTTACGGAATGCGTAAAGGATATTTCGGCAAGTTCGGCGGACGTTTCGTCCCGGAAACACTGGTCCCTGCCCTTTCCGAAGTAGAAGAGGCGTACCGCACCGTCGGCCGGAGCCAAGAGTTCAAAACCCGGCTTAACGACCTGCTTGCCAATTATGCCGGCCGCCCAACCCCGCTCTACCTCGCGCAGAACCTTTCCCGCCGCTTGAACTTTAAACTATATCTGAAGAGAGAAGACCTCCTTCACTCCGGCGCGCACAAAATTAACAACACCCTGGGCCAGGCCCTGCTGGCAAAGATGATGGGCAAAACCCGGGTCATCGCCGAGACCGGAGCCGGCCAGCACGGCGTGGCCACCGCCATCGCCTGCGCGCTCCTGAACCTGAAGTGTGCCATCTTCATGGGCAAGATAGACGTGGAACGGCAGAAATCAAACGTCTACCGGATGCGGCTCTGCGGCGCGGAAGTAATCCCGGTGGAAAGCGGCAGCCAGACTCTTAAGGATTCCATCAATGAAGCGCTGCGCGACTGGGTGACCAACGTCCACAACACCTACTATCTTTTTGGAACCGCAGCCGGTCCTCATCCTTTCCCGACCATCGTCCGCGACCTCCAGTCGGTTATCGGACGGGAAGCGCGAAAACAGATACTGCGGGCCGAGAACAAACTACCGGATACGTTGATTGCCTGCGTAGGCGGAGGCAGCAACAGCATCGGTCTCTTCTACCCCTTTCTCCGGGACAAGGTTAAATTTATCGGTGTGGAAGCGGCCGGCATGGGCATCGCGAGCGGAAAACACGCGGTCACCCTTGGCACCGGACGCCCCGGCGTCCTCCACGGAACTTACAGTTACCTGCTTCAGGATAAGGACGGACAGATTAAGATAGCCCATTCCGTCGCGGCCGGTCTGGATTACCCGGGCGTCGGGCCGGAACACAGTTTCTATAAGGAGAACCGCCGGGCGAAATATGTCTCGGTTACCGATAAGGAAGCGCTTTCCGCTTTCCACCTCCTTTCGGAAGTTGAAGGGATCATACCGGCCCTGGAATCTTCTCACGCCCTAGCTTACCTGATAAAAAACAAAAAAAAGTTCGCCGGAGAGACGGTGATAATGTGCCTTTCCGGAAGAGGGGACAAGGATTTGGAAGAGGTTTTACGGATTGAAAGATGAGATTGCCGCGGCGAACCACGCCTCGCAATGACTTTACGTATGAATAGGATTGAGGAAAAGTTCAAAGAACTTAAAAAGGAGAATAAGAAGGCGCTCATTCTCTACCTGACCGCCGGATACCCGAATCTGGCCGCCACCGAAAAACTGGTGACGGAACTGGAGAAGGCCGGCGCCGACATCATCGAATTGGGCGTACCGTTCTCCGACCCGGTTGCCGACGGCGTTACTATCCAGCGGACCAGCGCGGCCGCGCTTGCCTCCGGAACCAACCTCTCTAAAATATTTCAGACCGTATCCCGAATCAGGCAGAAGAGCCGGGTGCCGATTGTTTTGATGGGTTATTATAACCCGATACTCTCTTACGGACTTGCCCGTTTTGTTTCCGACTGCAAAAAAACGGGTGTGGACGGACTCATCTGCGCAGACCTGCCGCCGGACGAAGCGCAGAAACTGCTCCGCTTAACCCGGAAAGCGGAAATCGGACTAATCTTTCTCCTGGCGCCGACCAGCACGCCGGAAAGGATGAAACTGGTCAGCCGGGCAAGTTACCCTTTTATTTACTATGTCTCGTTAACCGGTGTAACCGGCGCCAGAAAATCGCTGCCGAAAGATATCCGGTCTAAAATTACGCAAATCCGGCGCTATACCAAAAAGCCGGTCTGTCTCGGTTTCGGCGTGAGCAGCGCCTCGCAGGCAAAAGAAGTCCTGCCGTACGTGGACGGGGTAATCGTGGGCAGCGCGCTCCTGGATTGCATTGAAAAAGCGGGTAAGGATTATCTGAACGCGGCGAAAAAGTTCGTCGCGGCGTTGGCAATCGTAAAATAACGGTCATTGCGAACGAATTTTGTGAAGCAATCTCGTCG
>CAZBFL010000128.1:0-3673 GCA_964491175.1 uncultured bacterium | reverse complement strand
CTGGCTGCGCCAACCTTAAATTTTGGTTTCATATTCATCTCCTGATGATAAAGCGGAGTATTATTATCCCTAAAAAGGCTAAGATTTGTCAAGAAACGGTATAATGGGGTATAGTATAAAAATTTTTAACAGCAATAAATTTCTTCTGGGGGAGGAAAAAGGATGGCAAAAAAATTAAGGGTCGGAATCGTTGGCGCCGGGGGTATCGCCCAGTTCGGGCACATTCCCGCCTTCCAGAAAGTTACGGACGTGGAAGTAACGGCAATTTCCGACCCGAACGGCGTAAAAGCAAAGGGCGTGGCTGAAAAATTCGGCATCTCCAAAGTTTTTACCGATTATCGTAAGATGCTGCAAGAGACCGATATCAATATCGTGAGCATCTGTTCGCCCAATTATCTCCACAAAGAACAGGCGGTGGCCGCCCTGTCGAGCGGCCGGGATGTTCTTTGCGAAAAGCCGGTTTCCATGAACAGCGCGGAGACGAAAGAGATTCTCAAACTGGCTTCCGGGACCGGACGGAAGTTTATGGTCGCTTTCCCGAACCGTTTTTCCGCGTCATCCGCTTTTCTTAAAAAATTGATATCCAAAGGCGAATTTGGCGGAATATATTATGCCCGGGCCAGCTGGCTGCGCCGCCGCGGCATCCCCGGCCTGGGCGGCTGGTTTACCACCAAAAAACTTTCAGGCGGCGGTCCCTTGATAGATATCGGCGTGCACATACTGGACAAGGTCTGCTGGCTGATGGGTTCGCCCAAACCGGTTTCGGTCTCCGGCGTCACTTTTCAAAAATTCAAAAAGTCGGCTGTTGACGGCGGTTGGCCGCCGCCCGCCACCCGCGCCGGCGATAAGTATACCGGCGCCTTCGACGTGGAAGACCTGGCCTCCGCCTTCATCCGGTTTGATAACGGCGCCGCCCTTGTCCTGGAGGCGTCCTGGGCCGGCAATTCGGAAACCGGGATGTCTTACAATCTCTTTGGCGAAAAGGCGGGCGTCAGGGAGGATGCCTCCGGTCTTAAGATTTTTGGCGAGCAGGCCGGGGTGCTGACCGATACGGTTGCTTCCCTGCCGGAGGTCAACGTTTTTGAAGAGGAGATAAAGGATTTTGTCTCCTGTGTCCGGGAAGACCGGCCGCCTATCACCACTCCGGACCAGATTCTGGCCATAAGCCGGATAATAGAAGGAATATATGAATCGGCGGCAACCGGCAAAGAGGTCAAATTTTGAGAAGCGTCTAAAACTATGACCAAAAAAAATAAACACCGGGTGGCGGTAGTGGGCTGCGGCGCATTGGCCCAGGGTGTACATCTGCCCAATATTCAACGCAATCCGCGGATGCAGATGGTTATTGCCTGTGACCGCGACCGGCAAGTTGCGGAGATGTGCCGCGCGAAGTTTGAGGCGCAGCGGTCGGAAACCGACTGGCGCAAAGTGGTTGACGACCCGGAAGTTGACCTGATCGTGCTGGCTACCCACTTGAATCTGCGGGGTGAACTGATTATCCCGGCACTGAAAAACGGCAAGCCGGTTTATACCGAAAAGCCCCTGAGTTCGGACGACCGGGAGATGCGCGAAATTGTAAAGACCGCAAGAGAGACCGGCGTTCCGGTCTGCGTCGGTCACAACCGCCGTTCCAGCCCGGCGATGCTTGAATTCAAACGGCTGCTGGATAAAGCCAAATCAGGTATATCGGCAACCAGGCCCAGCGTGGACCGGTCCGGAGACCGGAAACCGGTGCCCGAAGAGGCCCAGTTCCAGGTTTTGATGCGCATTAATGACGATGCCCGAAGTTGGAAAGAGTGGGTTTTCCGGGATGCCCAGGGAATCATGTTTGCGGAAATGGTCCATTTTATCGATCTTGCCCTCTGGTTTAACCGCGGTCGGCCGGTCCGTCTCTTTGCCGAGGGGTCGCCCCGGGGCAACTTCACGCTTATTTTGAAATTCAGCGACGGTTCGATTACCACGCTGCAGCATACCATGGTCGGCAACTTCGATTACCCTAAGGAACTCTTTGAAGTTACGGTAAATAACATTACCGTTGCGATGGACCAGCATATCGAGGTCCGCCAGATTGGCATTGCGGATGAACCGGTGCTGCAGACGTTTCCTTACGCGGAAGATTGCGGCTGGGTTAAAAAAGAGGGTATGACCGGGTATATGATGTCGTTAATCGGGGAAAAGGAGCAGGCCTTATCCGAAGGCCGGCCGCCGCGGTGGATTAACGTAAACAAGGGACACTATCAGCACCTGGACCGCTTTCTTGATTGTATTGAGCGTAAAGGTCCCAATCCCTGCGATGTTGAAAGCGCGGTTCCGGTAAACCGGCTGGCGCTGAAGTTTTTGGAATCGGCCGCGTCCGGTCTGCCTATTGCTCTCGGCCCGAAAATTCTTAAAATTTAAGCCCGGGAAACCCGGTTCCGGCCCTTATAACAATTAATGGGGATTTTGCAGCCACTTCAAAAAGCCGTTAATGCTTTGAGCCGAAACATTTCTTGATAAAGAGACATCTTCTTTGCTTAAGGATATTACCCTGCCTTCAGCCGGATTCAGTTTGGAAAACAGTTTTTGGAATTTATCAATAGGCGCAGCCATTCCGAGATTAACACTTTTACTCATTTTGAACTCAAAAGGATACAAGAGGCCGCTCCTTTCTATCAGTAAATCCACCTCTAAACCGTTGTGTGTCCGCAGATAAAAAATATTGGGCGGTAAACCTTGATTGAAAAAAGACTTGATTGTTTCCTGCAGGCAATAATTCTCAAAGAGCGCGCCCGCCATAGGTCCTTTTAATAAATGTTCCCGGTCTTTTAAGCCGGTGAGGTAACAGACTAAACCGCAGTCCAAAAAGTAAACTTTTGGATTTTTGGTAATTCTTTTTCCTAAGTTTTGATAATAGGGCGGCAGTAAATATACAATCTGGCTGGCTTCTAACACCGAAATCCATTTTTTGATGGTATTTACGGCTACCCCCAGGTCGTTTGCCAGGCCGCTTAAATTCAGAGATTGAGAGCAACGGCCGGCCAATAACTGTAAAAACCGCTGAAAATCCCTTAAACTGCCAAAATTATAAAGAGTGCGGACGTCCCTTTCCAAATACGTGGCCAGGTAACCGGCGTACCAATGGGTGGCATCTATCGTGGGATAGATACTGACTTCAGGGAAAGAGCCCCTGAGGCAGGCGTGGATAAAATGGTCCTGGGCGGTTTTCAATTCAGATTTCAGGCGAGGAATCTTTTCTTTCTCATCTTTACTGAACGGCAATAATACCAGAATGCCGATACGGCCCGCCAGAGTTTCCCCCAAATTTTTTATCAGGTTAAATTGGCAGGAACCGGTCATAATAAATCGGCCCCGTTTTGTTCTGTCTTTATCGATGAGTATTTTGACATACGGGAGAATTTGGGGTGCGTATTGGATTTCGTCAAATATTATTTTTTCTCCGGCATTCTCCAGGAAAAGTTTGGGGTCAGAAAGAGCTCTTTCTCTTACGAGGGGGTCGTCAAACGAAATAAGGTTATGTGTTTTTCCGAATAGATTTTTAAGCAGGGTGGATTTGCCTGATTGCCGGGGACCGGTCAAGACGACCGCCGGGAATTGTTTGACCAGCGCCCGGAGGGTCTTTTCAATCCGGCGGCGAATATAAATATTTTTGTTCACGGACTATATGATAATACAA
>CAZBFL010000127.1:0-3711 GCA_964491175.1 uncultured bacterium | reverse complement strand
CATGATTTTTCCCTTCCCCCCTCACCCATCCCTCTCCCCAACGGGGAGAGGCGAGGTGAGGGGTAATTTTTATTTTACTTCCTTAACCATCTCCCTGTAAAGGTTCGCGTAGGCGGCAACCATCTTCTCCTGCGAGTATTCCTTCTCCACCCGCGCCCTTCCCCGGACGCCCATCTCCAGCCGTTCCTGCGGATTCTTCAAAAGTTCCTTAATCTTGACGGCGGTCTGCTGCGGATTTGCCGGCGCCACCAGGAGACCCTCCACACCGTCGCGCACTACCTCCGGAATTCCTGAAACCGCGGTCGCTACCACCGGAATCCCGTAGGAGAGCGCCTCCAGGAGCGCCACCGGCATCCCCTCCCACAACGAAGGCATCACTAAAATATCCAGCCCGGAATAAAGGGCTGTCAGGTCTTTCCGGAACCCCAAAAAGAAGACCTGATCGGAAATTCCCAGACGCCGGCCGAACTTTTCCAGCGTCTTTCTCAGCGGTCCTTCTCCGGCGATCAAAAGTTTTGCTTCCGGGTATTCAAGGGCCACTTCGCGGAAAGCCGGCAAAAGATACTGGTATCCCTTGGGGGCCCGCAGGTTGCCGACCGCCCCGATTAAGAGCGCTTCGTCGGAAAAACCCAGGATTTTCCGCGCCGTATCCTTTGGAATGGCAACCGCCGCCGGGACGCCGTTGGGAATGACGATGATTTTCCCGGGCCCAAAACCGACCTTGCGCATCAGCATATCGCGGCCCGCCCGGCTGACGCTCACAACGATGCTGCTGAAAGGCGCGGTTATCCGGTCAAGCAGATTATGGTAAAAACGGCGCCAGTAATCGGTGGAGTGCTGGCTGCTGATTCTCACCGGCACGTTCGCCATCCAGCCCGCCGCCCGGCCCAGGTTATTTGCCAGGAAAAGAAAGGTGTGGATAACGTCAAACCGGTTCTTAAGCAGAAAACGAAACAGGCGCAGAGGGGCCAGGAAACCGTTCAGCCGGCTCCTGATTCCCAGCGTACCGGCCGGTATCCCGGCAGCCCGCGCCATCTCCTGCAGCGGACCTTCCGGCTTTATGGTAAGGATAAAAACGGAAAACTCCTCCTTCGGCAGGGAAAGAGCCAGAGAGATTACCATCTTCTCGGTTCCGCCGATGCGGCTGTCCACCGTAAAAAAGAGGATTTTAGTCATATATTTTGTTGTCATTCCCGTGTGTATTAAACGGGAATCAAATCAAAATGGACACCGTCCCGCATACTGCAGACGGGGATTCCCGCTTATAACATGCGGGAATGACATCATTTTTGGGTTTCCCTTAATTTCCTGAACTTCGGCAAACTTCCGTAAACCAGGTTCAAATCCTCCGGCTCCACCCCGCCGCTGCATCTGCAAGCTAAAGTCCCCGCCGGGGTCTTTCCGTCCGCTGCCAGGCGGGATAACTCCCCGGCCGGCAGTCCGAAAACATTCCGGCCGGCGGCCGCGGCCCAGCCCTTGACCACCGCGATTCCGAAGCGCAATCCGGTCCAGGAACCCGGCCCGGCGTTAACCGCAAAACAGTCAACCTCTTTTATCTTTATCCGGTTCACCTTCAAAAAACCTTCCAGGCGCGGCCAGAACTCTTGAAATAAATCCCCGCTAAAAGAGAACTCCGCAAGCAGTCGGCCGTCGCAGGCCAGCGCAACGCTCTTCTCTTCCTTGGTCGTATCTATCGCTAATACACGCACGGGTCAACCCCTTCCATCTTAACCAGCGTCCCAGAAATTACGCCAAACGGCGCGCGGCCGGAAAAATAGAGCGGTATCCTTGCCTTATCCGCCGAAACCCACACCCACAACGAGCCTTCCTTAAACGATATTCCGCCCAGCGGAAATCCGGGTTCCAGAATAAAAGCATCCCAGACTTTTCCCGCCGCCTTGATTCTTGTTCGGCGAAGCACTTTTACCGTAATTTTGGATTTTTTCCGGTCGGCGATAAACGGAATTTCAATCCGGTCCCCGACATTCAGCTCCTGGGTTCGGATATAATAGAGAACCGAAAACGGGTCCTGAAAAAAGGCGGCCAGGTCAAACGTTTCGTTTTTTTCTTTCTTCGTTCCTTTCTTATATTCGTCCAGGCGGTATTTCCCCTGAAGTTTGCCGCGCGGAAAAGAGCTCACTTCCAGCACGGTTGTATCCGGGGTCCAGGATGAATACTGATAGCGCAGGGGGAGGAAATCTTTCTGGGAAACAAAGGACTCAATCGTAGCGCGGAAAGGGTAGACTTTATGGAACATCCCTTCAGTCTCCGTCTCCGCCTGAAGATGAAAAGCGCGTTCCCCTTCAAGATAAGCGTCTTCCTTCACCGAAAGAGACATCTTACCCCCGGGAAAGACGTTCCACTTAAGGTTATACTCAAAGGTCTCCCCGGCCCTGAAAGGAATCTCCTGGGCGCGGCAAAAAAGAACAGAACCGGCAAAAAAAATCAGGGAGAAAAACAGAGCGCGCATCTCTTCATTTTAACCCAATTTGCCTATTTAGGGCAAAAACGTTATAATTCTTAATTATGATAGTATCTGAATGGGAGTGGATTTTACGGTTGCTTATCGCCGCGGTCCTGGGCGGACTCGTCGGCCTGGAACGGGAAAGCCATGGCCGGGAGGCCGGTTTTCGCACCTTGATTTTAGTCTGCAGCGGAACCTGCCTGGTTATGATAACCTCCCTGCGCATCCCGGAACTCTTCTATAACTTTAATACCGAATCGGTCCTCCGGCTCGACCCGGCCCGCATCGCCTACGGCACCATCACCGGCATCGGCTTCCTGGGAGCCGGCGCCATCGTCCGGGACAAAAGGCGCACCCGCGGCATCACTACGGCCGCCTGTCTCTGGGTGGTAGTGGCCATCGGCCTGGCAATCGGCTGCGGTTTTTACTATCTGGGCGTGGCCAGCGCCGCCATTTCAATACTGGTCCTCTATTTCCTGCGGCTGTTGGAAAGGTTCATCCCGAAAGACATTTACAACTCAATCATCGTTACCCGGGACGGCGAAAGAGAGATGGCGCCCCTGATTCAGGTTCTGGATGAGTTTAAGATGAAGATACTGAGCCAGGCCATCAAAGTTCAGACGCCGCCTCCGCTGACGGAAGTTGAATTCAATATACGGCATAAAAACCACACCGCCGGCGAAACGGTCGTCCGCCGGCTTATGTCCGTCCCCGGCGTCAAGATGGTGGAGTGGAAATAAAAAAAGGGCAGTCCGTCTTAACCTCGCCTGAAACGGACTGCCCTTTTTTATATGCCTGATTCGCTTACTTCACCGCTGACTTCAGTGCGCTGCCTGCCTTGAAAATAGGAACGTTCTTGGCGGAAATCTTTATGCTGGCTCCGGTGCGCGGGTTCCGACCGGTGCGTGCCTTTCTCTTGGCGACCTTGAATGTTCCGAAACCGACCAGCGTTACGTTGCCGCCCTTCTTCAGGGTTGCTTTAATCGCGTCCAGGACTGCCTCTACCGCGGCTACCGCCTCCTTCTTGCTGCATACCGATTTTCCCACTGCTTCAATCAACTCCGCTTTGTTCATCTTGTTTCACCCCCTTTCTGTGCAAATCGTAAATCTGCGAAAACCGCATTGTTTTCAGGTAATTTTACCCACTAATCAATAGTTTGTCAAGCGCACGAAATGCCTCATCAAAAATCTACTCGAAATCGAATCGATGCCTCATATAAGAAATCTACACGAAAAGGCACTGCCTC
>CAZBFL010000126.1:0-3818 GCA_964491175.1 uncultured bacterium | reverse complement strand
CCACCCGTCCGACATAACGATGGTCAAGTTCCGAGACGTGGACCAGCCCTTCCTGGCGGGGCAGATACTCTACCATGGCGCCGAAAGGCAGAATCCGGGTTACTTTTACGTTATTATAAACCTGCCCGACTGTCGGCTCTTCGGTCATCCCCTTGATTATGGCGATGGCCTTTGCCCGGGATTCCTCATCTCTGGAAATGATTTGAACGCCGCCGTCATCGTTAATTTCGACGTCGGCGCCGGTCTCCTCGATTATCTTGCGGATATTCTTGCCGCCCGGCCCGATAACCGCTCCGATCTTTTCCACCGGAATTTTGATGAGCGAAATCTTGGGCGCGTATTCGGAAAGCGCGGCCCGGGGACCTGGAAGCGCCTGGTTCATCACTTCCAGAATTTTGATGCGTCCTTCCCGGCTTTGCAAAAAAGCCCGGCGGAGAATATCCAGGGACAGTTGGGTCGTTTTAACATCCATCTGGAGCGCGGTAATGCCCTCCCTGGTCCCGGCAATCTTCAGGTCAAGGTCGCCGTAATGGTCTTCCTCGCCGGCGATATCGGTCAGGATTGTAAAATCGTCACCCTCCTTGATTAAACCTAAAGCCACGCCGCCGATGGCGTTTTTCATCGGGACGCCCGCATCCATCAAACCAAGCGAACTGGCGCAGACGGTAGCCATGGAAGAAGAGCCGTGCGATTCCAGGATATCGGAAACGATACGGATGGTGTAAGGAAAATCGTCGCCTGAGGGCAGGTTGTTAACCAGCGCTTTTTCGGCCAGCAGCCCGTGCCCGATTTCTCGCCGGCCCGGACCGCGCATCGGTCGGCATTCTCCGACGCTAAAAGACGGGAAATTATAGTGGAGAAGAAAACGTTTCTTGCTCTCTTCCAGAAGACCTTCAATCCGCTGCTCGTCGCCCCAGGTGCCCAGCGTTATCAAGGCAAGCGCCTGGGTTTCCCCGCGGTGAAAAAGAGCGGAACCGTGAACTCGGGGAAGAATGCCCACATCGCAGGTGATTTTTCGGACCTCGTCGGGCTTGCGTCCGTCAAGCCGGGTCTTGGTTTGATTGATTTGGCGCCGCACCCGGGCGCGAAGTTCTTTTTCAAAAACCTCTTTGATTTCTTTTTTGAGTTCGGCGTCGTTCTCGGCTTCCGGAAATCCGGCCAGTATCGCCTGGTGTATCTCGTCAAAAAAGACGTTGCGTTCTTTTTTTCCGGGATAGTTGCCGACCTGGCTGAATTTAGCGTCAAAGACCGCTTTGACCGCTTCGTCGCAAGTGGTTTGTTTCGGTTCCGGAAGAGCTGTTTTTGGCCCGGAGAAGTTTTCTTTAATAAAGCCGGCCATTTTCTGGGCCTCGCTGAATCCCAGCGCAATCCCTTCCATGACCTTTTCTTCCGGCACGTTTTTGCCTATTCCTTCCAGCATCAGCAGCGATTCCGCTCCGGCGGAAACGATCAGGGTCAGTTCGCTGGCAGTTGTCTGGGTGATGGTCGGATTGATGATAAAAACGCCTTCCACCAAACTTACCCGAACCGCCGCTACCGGTCCCTGGGCCGGGAAAGGAGAGAGGGCGATGGTGGCGGAAGCGCCCAGCACCGCCAGTATATCCGGGTCTACCTCCGGGTCAAAAGAGTAGACAAAAGAAACGACTTGAATTTCGCGGTTAAACGTTTTCGGCAAAAGCGGACGAACCGACCGGTCAATCAGTCGGCAGGTTACCGTCTCTTTTTCGCTGTTTCTGCCTTCCCGTTTAAAGAAACCGCCGGGAATCTTTCCGGAGGAAGAGAAGTGTTCCCGGTATTCCACGGTCAGCGGCAGGAAGTCCTGCGGGTTGGCCAGTTCGCGTCCGAAAACGGTTGACGTAAGCACCATCGTATCGCCGGAACGGACCATGACCGAAGCGGTGGCCTGCTGGGCGAAGGTGGTGGTATCAAAACTGATGGTACGACCTCCTAACTCAATCTCTTTCCTCATCTTTTCCTCGAATAGGGGTTAAAGATATAACCCCGGGTGTCCTCAAAGGCACAAGAATACAAAACGCACCTATGGGGTGTTCAAATTACATTAATAGAAATTTATTATTTGCGCAGGCCCAACTTGGAGATGACCAATCCGTATTTGGAAGGTTCTTCCTTTTTCAGGTAATCCAGCAGACGTCGGCGGTGGCCGATCATAGTGAGTAGTCCGCGACGGGAATTGCGGTCTTTCAGGTGAGACTGGAAGTGTTCCTCCAAGCGGTTAATTCTGGCCGTCAGGAGGGAAATCTGAACTTCCGGGCTGCCGGTATCTTTTTCGGTCCGGCGGAAAACCTGCATCGCTTCTGCTTTTTTTTCAGCGCTCAACATTTTGAGGATATTATAATCCATCTTCCTTTTCGATGTCAAATAGTGTATAATTAAAGGGTTGCCAAATCAAGATGAATTATCCTTTTTTTATCGCGCGGCGTTATTTCCGCCGGGGCAGGGGCGGCTACCTTTTTCTGACCAATCTCTTTGCCATTATCAGCGTGGCTGTGGGCGTGGCCAGTCTGATCCTCGTTCTGGGCGTAATGAACGGATTTGACCGGGATTTGAAACGGAAGATAATCGGCGTCTTCCCGCCGCTGGAGATTCAGGTTCCTTACACCTCTGATTTTTCCGGCGTCGAAAACCGGATCGTCTCTTTTCCGGAGGTAGTCGCCGCGGCGCCTTTTTCCGAAACCCAGGCCATCTTTCGTTCCAGAAGTTTCCTGACCGCCGGTCTCCTGCGCGCAATCGACCCGGCAAAAGAGGACGCGGTGACCGGGTTTCAAAAATTCCTTATTTCCGATTCCAAAAACCCCTCTCCCCTGGGGGGAGAGGGTAAGTCCAATTTCAAAAACTCCTCTCCCCAGCGGGGAGAGGATAAAGGTGAGGGGAACGGTTTGGTCCTCGGTTCGGAACTGGCGCAAAATCTCCGGGTTGGTGTCGGAGACCAACTGGAGATAATCACCGGATTCGGCGTAAAAACCCGCACCCTGCCGGTAGTCGGAATTTTCCGGACCGGGCTTTACCATTTCGACGTTGCAATGGCGTTTGTTCCGCTGTCGCTGAGCGAGGGGTTTTTCCCGACCGGCGCCTGGCCGGAAGCGCTGGGTGTAAAGATACAAGATATTTATGCGGCGGAACTGGTCGCCCGAAAAATCAGCCGGTATTTGGGCCCCTCTTTCCGCGTGGAATCCTGGATTAGCAAAAACCGCATTCTTTTTTCCGCCCTGGCGCTGGAACGGCGCGCGATGGCGATTATTCTGATTTTAATAATTTTTGTAGCCGGTTTTAATATCGCCACCTGCCTGATGATTACTGTCTGGCGAAAGAGCAAGGAGATCGGAGTCCTCCGGTCGATGGGCGTAAGCGCGGGCGGCATCCAGGCGGTCTTTTTATGGATGGGATTCCTGACCGCATTGTGGGGTGTGGCGGTTGGCCTGGCCATCGGTCTGTCGCTGGCCTATATCGGAGACCATTACCAGGTGGTAAAGTTGCCGGGGTATGTTTACGACCTCTCGTACCTGCCGATTAAGGTCCGGGGCTTTGACGTTATCTGGATTACGATAGTCTCTTTTGCCATCGCGCTTGCCGCTTCAATCTTTCCGGCCCGGGAAGCGGCCCGGGTAGCACCGGCCGTAACACTCCGCTCTGAATAAAACGGTTAGCAGGACAGGCGTCCCGCCTGTCAAAACATAATGTCATTCCCACGGGTATTAAGCGGGAATCTCCACATATTATGGAAATAGCAGCGAGGGGTTTGACGAAGGTTTTTGAGGATGCCGGAAACCGGGTGGTTGCGCTCGACGGGGTTGACCTGG
>CAZBFL010000125.1:0-3900 GCA_964491175.1 uncultured bacterium | reverse complement strand
TTTTAGAGGTGCACTCATTACCGTTTTTGGTATTCGCATTATAATTGACGAAACCCCACAGTGCAGGACATCGCGAAGTATGCTACCCAGCAGGGTTGATCCTACACGCAGAGTTGTGGCATGAAATTTTTTGTCGTTGTAAGCGGAAGTTCTGATACCAAGAACGCTTAAAATTGAAACAGTATCCCGTATCAAATCTTTTTCATCCCGGTTAAAAGTAAGCCGGACGCGGGGCCTGTCTCTTTCTTCAGTAATACAGCCTTCGCTTAAAAAATATCCCAGAAAGCGGCAAAAATCCGGTGTCAGCTTTAAAACGGCGGGGAAGGAGGTATGGCTGTTTCCTTTACCTTGAAGCAATGTGACGTTTCGCCGAGTGGTACTAAGTTGGGATTCAATTTTCAAGAATCGCCGGGCCGATAACGAATTTTTGCGGATAGAATCTCGTATTTTCCAACCAAAACAGGATTTAAGTAATTTTTCGTAGTTCCCCCAAGGGTTATTTTTTAAACGGACGTGAAGTTTATTTATAATTTCATCGGACAAGCAGGCAAGAAGGTTAATTTCCGGATCTACGGCAGAAGCATTTTCATCATTTGCTAAGCCCGAAAACTGCGGTATTCTGTCCCCCGGTTTTAATTCGCGTGCCTCCTTTACAAGTAGGCAATCGTTTTTTATCACCAGCATCGGATGGCGGTCGGTTACGCATAGCCCGAAATTTCCCTGAAGACGAATATCAAGTATTGAACCGGTATAGGCACGTTTGAAAAGATGCGATATTTTTTTCCAGGAAGCCTTTCCGGTAATAGGGTCAACGGAAATGGTTTCCAAATTATCCGGTTTAAGGAATTCTACTTCGCCTCTTTTTTGGAGGGGGGTTTCATGGTTGCAAATGGTGAATAGTTTGGAAAGGGACATAACCGTATTAAATTTACCGTTTCGAACCCGTACCTTTTCGCTTCCGGACAGACAGTGACCGCCAAGCCCGGGACCGGGGTAAAATGCCTGAAATCCGAAGGGTTTGGTCTTTGACGCTTCAATTACCTCCCAGATATCTATCCCCATCCGGTCAAAGAGCATCTTCATCTCGTTCACCAGGGCGATGTTGACGCTGCGGTAGATATTTTCCAGCAGTTTGGTCGATTCCGCCGCCCGGGTTGAAGAGACCGGCACGACCCGTTCCACTATCTGTTTGTAAAGCGCAATTCCGTATTCCAAAGAAGCGCGGTCTGTTCCGCCGACGACTTTGGGGATGTTTGCAACGGAAAAAACATCATTGCCGGGGTCTTCCCGTTCCGGAGAAAAAACCAGGTAAAAATCTTTGCCAAGCACCCGTCCGTTCTCCCGCATGATGGGCAGAATCAGTTCTTCGGTTGTGCCCGGATAGGTTGTGGATTCCAGAGAAATTAGTTTTTGTCCGCTGAAGTTTTGAGAAATGTCCCGGGCCGCCTTTTCCACGTACCGCATGTCCGGTTCCCGGTTTTCGGTCAAAGGGGTCGGTACGCAAATAATGATAACGTCCGGTTTTTTCAGGCGGGAAATATCTGCTGTGGCCGAAAAACGGGAAGAGTAGGGTGCGAAAAGAGACACCGGGATATGTTTGATATACGAGCGCCCTTCATTAAGCGCCTTGACTTTTTTCACATCGGAATCAAAACCGATGACCCGGAACCCGGCTTTAAGGAAATTGACGACCAGGGGCAGACCGACGTAACCCAGCCCGATAACGCCGATTACGGCGGTCTTTTCATCTATCTTCTTCAATAGATTCATACTGTAATTATACAACGGTATCCGGCGGCTGGTCAACGACTTTTATAAAATGCCCGGATGCAGTTTACCACGTACTCTTTTTGTACCGCGGTAAGTTCGGGATAGATGGGCAGGGCGAGGGTGGTTCGGGCGGCTTCCTCGGCAACCGGGCAGTCACCTTTCTTATAACCGAGGGCGGCGAAGCATTCCTGCAGGTGAAGCGGAACCGGGTAGTATATTTCGGTTCCCACCTCTTTTTCTTTCAAATAGGCCTGGAGTTCATCTCGTTGTTCAACGCGGATGACGTACTGGTTGAAGATATGGTTGTGCTGTTTTCGGACCGGCGTTTGAACGCAGTCCGGCCGGAGTCCGGCTTTTTGGAACAACCTATCGTAATCTTCCGCGTTCTTTTGCCTGGCAGAAGTCCAGGAATTCAGGTATTTGAGCTTTACCGTTAAGACAGCCGCCTGCAGAGCATCCAGGCGGAAGTTGCCGCCCACGACTTTGTGATAATATTTGGGTTCGGAGCCATGGTTGCGCAGGACGCGCATCTTTTCGGCCAGTCCGGCATCGTTTACCAGCACCATGCCGGCGTCTCCGAAAGCGCCCAGGTTTTTGCTCGGAAAGAAGGAAAAACAGCCGGCGTCGCCCATACAGCCGGCCTTTTTGCCTTGATATTCGGCGCCGATGGCCTGGGCCGCGTCTTCAACCACTTTAAGGTTGTGTTTCCGGGCGATTGAAATGACGGGGTTCATATCGGCGCACTGGCCGAAGAGATGTACCGGGATGATGGCTCTGGTTTTGTCGGTAATCTTCTTTTCAATCAGTTCGGGATTCAGGTTATAGGTGTCCGCTTTTATATCCGTAAAGACCGGTTTTGCGCCCAGGCGTGAGACGGAGCCGGCAGTAGCAAAAAAGGTGTAAGCGGGAACGATGACTTCATCTCCGGCGCTTATATTCAGGGCCATCAGCGCGACCAGCAGGGCGTCGGTTCCGGAGGATACGCCGACGCCATAGGCGCATCCGCAGTATTGCGCAACCAGGCCTTCCAGTTCTGCCACTTTTGGGCCCATAATGAAATACTGGCTTTCTACCGCTTCCCGGATGGCGGCGTCCACCTCGGGCTTAATCGTCTGATACTGTATTTTGAGGTCTAATAAAGGAACACGCACTTTCTACCCCCGTATTTGAATCAGAAAACGTTTCAGCGCATCCTGCCAGTCGGGCATCCGGAATCTCAGGGAATCTTCCAGGACCGAATTTTTCAATACGGAATAAGCCGGCCGCAGCGCCGGCCTTTTCAGTTCGGAGGAAGTGATCGGTATAACCGGATTACCCCGTTCGGCCTCTTTCAGGACGGCAACCGCAAAATTGAACCAGGATGTCCCTCTCCGGTTGGCGGCGTGGTAAACCCCATACCCTCCCTTTTTAATTATTTTTATTATGGCCTGGCACAAATCGTTTGTCAGGGTGGGGGAACCTTTCTGGTCGGTGACGACCCGCAGTTCCTTTCCTTCCCTTGCCTGTTTCAGGATGGACTTGGGGAAATTTTTGCCGTGTTTTCCAAACAGCCAGGATGTACGCACGATAAAGAAACGGCGCAGGAGATCCCGGACGTAAAACTCCCCGGCCAGTTTGGAACGGCCGTAAACCTGGATGGGATTGGCCGGGTCCGCCTCGCGGTAGGGAGATTTTTTTCTGCCGTCAAATATGAAATCGGTTGAAATATACATCAGGGGTATTTTTAATCCGGCGCAGGCGGCAGCCACGTTGGCCGTACCCTGCGCATTGACCGCCAGGGCCTTTTCCGGGTAATTTTCACAGCCGTCCACGTCGGTGTAGGCGGCGGTGTGGATAATCAGGTCGGGCCTGACGGCGCTTATCGCCTTAAGAGTATCATCTTTTTTTGTTATATCAAATTCCGGCAGGTCAAGGCCGATTGGGTCAAAAGAAGAAGCGAGGGCGGTCATCAGGTCGGTGCCCAGCATCCCCTTGTGTCCGGTTATCAGGATTTTTAGCCTTTTCACGAACACTCCGTCATTCCCGCATGTGGTAAGCGGGAATCTATTTTATTCCACGAAGGAGTTATATAAATCTTTCCATTCCGGGTTAAATTTTTCAATAATTTTTATTTTCCACATTCTTTTTCAT
>CAZBFL010000124.1:0-3921 GCA_964491175.1 uncultured bacterium | reverse complement strand
GTATCGGCCGGGAGAGTTTGGAAAAATCATCAAGTTTTTTCAGAATCGTTAAATTATGCTCCAGGGTTTTGCCGAAACCGATACCCGGGTCAATTACAATCTGTTTTTCGGACACTCCGCATTTTTTTGCTTTGGCTATTCTTTCTTCCAGAAATTGACTTATTTCCGCAATTACATCCCGATAAGACGGGTTTATCTGCATAGTAGCAGGCGTCCCCTGCATATGCATCAAAACCAGGCCTGACTTGCTCTCTGCGGCCAGGTTCAGGATGCGCCGGTCTCCGCCGGCAGTTATGTCGTTAATGATGGAGGCGCCGGCTTTAAGCGCTTCCGCAGCCACTTTCGCCTTGCAGGTATCTACGGAAACCGGAATTTTAATCTTACCGCGGATTCCTTCCAAAACAGGCATCAGCCGCTTTAATTCTTCCTTTTCGGAAACCGGCAAACTGCCGGGACGGGTTGATACCGCGCCGACATCAATGATGTCGGCGCCTTCGCCTTCCAGCCGGAAAGCACGCTCAACCGCCCTTTCCTTGTCCGGATAAAGTCCGTCTCCGGAAAAAGAATCGGGTGTGAGATTAAGTATGCCCATAACCCTTGGCCGGGTAAGATTAAAACGGGCATCTTTAATCAGCCATTCGGACATACCCATTATCTTTTTTTAACGCGCGGACCCTTGCTGGTGTCTTCTATGATGAAACCTTTTTCAAAAATTTCTTTTTTAATTTTATCCGCTTCTTGAAAATCTTTTCTTTCTCGGGCCGATTCCCTTATCTTAACCAGGTTATCCACTTCCTCCGATAAGAGTAATTCTTCGGTTTCGAAAATACCTAAAATTTTGTCAAATTCGCGGAAAACCGTTATAACTTCTTTGGCATTTCTGCCGTCCAATTCATTTTTTTCCAGAACAATATTGGTTTCCTTCATCAATCCAAATACCGCGGCTAACGCCGGAGAAATATTCAAATCATCATCCAAAAACTGTTCAAACATTTGTTTTGCCGTATCTGTGCAATCTTTAATTTTAGAATTATAAACGCCTCCCTGAACTTCTTGAACCCGCTGATAAAAATCCCGCAATCGGCGAACTGCGGTTTCGGCTTGCTCCAAACCTTCCAAAGTGAAGTTTAAGGGACTGCGGTAGTGGACGGAAAGGAGCAGGTACCGAATGGCCGCCGGGTCGTAACCCTTATCAAACAAGTCCCGCAGTGTGTAAAAATTTCCTTTACTTTTGGCCATTTTTTCGTTATTTACCAGCAGGTGCGCGCAATGCATAAAATAACGGGCGAACGGTTTTCCGTTGGCCGCTTCGCTCTGCGCAATCTCGTTTTCGTGGTGCGGGAAGATATTGTCAACCCCACCGGTGTGAATATCAAACGTCTCACCAAGATATTTCATGCTCATCGCCGAGCACTCGATGTGCCAGCCGGGCCGGCCCGGACCGATTTCGGTGTCGTATGACGGCTCGCCGGGTTTGCTCTTCTTCCAAAGCGCAAAATCCCGGACGTCTTCTTTTTCGTATTCGTCGTTTTCGACGCGAATACCTTTTTTCAGCGAAGAAAGGTCTATCCCGGAAAGTTTGCCGTAATCCGGAAAACGCTCTATGGAAAAATAGATGGAACCGTCCTTCTCATACGTATAGCCCTTTTCATTCAATTTTTTGACGAGGGCGACCATCTCCGGTATATGCTCGGTGGCGCGGGGATATTTCGTCGGGTTTTTCCTGTTTGTGAAAATCCGCAGTTTATTACAATCATCGAAAAACGCGTCTTTGTAACGCCGGGTATATTCAAGCAAAGAGACCTTTTCCTCAATACTCCGCTTGATGGTCTTGTCGTCTATGTCGGTGATATTCATAACGTGATTGACGGCATATCCGCAATATTCCAGATAGCGTTTCAAAAGATCCTCAAAAATATAGGCGCGGAAGTTGCCGATATGCGCAAAATCATAGACGGTTGGCCCACAGGTATAAAGACCGACCCGGTTAGGCTGAAGAGGCAGAAATTCCTCTTTTTTTCGTTTTAACGTATTCCAGAATTGCAGGGCCATAAACGTTATAACGCGGTTTGCAGGCGGCGGAGCACTTTTTCCTTGCCCAGCAGAGATAATGTTTCAAAAAGACCGGGTCCCACCGTTTGTCCGGTTGCGGCCACCCGCAGCGGATGAAATACCGCGCCTGTTTTCAAATTTTGGCCGGTGCAGTAATCCCGGATAACTTTCTCTAAATTGGCCGTAGAAAAATCAACCTCTTTCGACAACAGTTGCGTTACGTCGGCCAGTATCTTTCCCACCCCTTCTTTCTGCAGGACTTTCGCCTTCGCCTGAGCGTTGTATTCAACTTCATCCTTCAGGAATATTGCGGCCGGTTCCGGCAAATCGGAAAATTTCTTGACCCGTTCGCCTAAAGCGGAGATTACCCGGCCGAGATAATCCTTTTCTTCGGGAGTGACCGATTCGGAAATCAGGCCGGCTTCCCGTAAAAAAGGCAGGCTTAAATCAACCAGCCGGCTTAAATCCGCCTTCTGGAAGTAAAGCCCGTTCATCCAGGTCAATTTTGCCATATCGAAGATGGCCGCGCCTTCCTTGCACCGTTCCAGGCTGAATTCCCGGATTAATTCGTCCGGCGTGAATATCTCTTTATCCTCGGTCGTTCCCCAGCCCAGAAGCGCCAGATAGTTAAAGACCGCTTCCGGCAGAAACCCCTGGGCTTTCAGTTCGCGCAATGAAGTGGCGCCGTGCCTTTTGGACAACCGGCTGCCGTCCGGACCAAGGGTCATGGCCATATGGGCAAAAAAAGGCGGTTGTTTGCCGAACGCCTCAAAAAGAAGTATGTGCCGGGGCGTATTGGAAATATGGTCTTCGCCGCGGAATACGTGGGTTATCTCCATGGCAATATCGTCCAGGACCACCGCAAAGTGAAAAGCCGGTTTACCGTCAGACTTCATGATTATCAGATCGCCCATCAAGGAAGCATCAAAAGTAATCTCTCCGCGAATCAAATCATTAAAGGTGACTTTTCTTTCCGGCAGCCGGAAACGGACGACCGGTTTCCGGCCTTCTTTTTCAAAAGCGGCTTTTTGTTTCGCGGTAAGAGAGCGGCAGCGGTTGTCATAGCGGGGGCTTTCTTTCCGCTGCGCCTGCGCCTTGCGCATCGCTTCCAATTCTTCCGAAGTACAGTAACACAGATATGCCTTCTCTTCCTTCAGTAAACGCTGCGCCGCCGCCTGATATGTTTGGAGACGTTCCGATTGCCGGTAAGGACCGAAAGCGCCGCCGACATCCGGGCCTTCGTCCCAATTCAGACCCAACCAGGCCAAGTCTTCCAAAATCATCTTTTCGTATTCCGGCTTGCTTCGTTCCGTATCGGTATCTTCAATGCGCAAGATAAAGGAACCATTGTTTTTGCGGGCCAGAAGATAATTAAAAAGCGCGGTTCGGGCATTACCGATATGGAGGTATCCGGTTGGGCTTGGCGCAAACCTTACTCTCATTTTAACCCCATGAATTAAGAAAGAAGAACAACAGCCAGGGCGGAAATCGCCCGGCTTTTCCCGGTATCATCCAAGCCTTCGTTGGTCTTAAATTTGACGCCGACCATCTTCAGGTTTATCTTCAAAACGCCGGCTATCCCGGCCCGTATCTCGTCCCGAAAAGGGGAGAGCGGGGGCCGTTGACAGACTAAAACGGTATCCACCTGTCTAACCTTCATCTTTTTCCGGACGGCTATCCGCCTGGTTCTTTCCAATAACTCCAGCCCGGAAATTCCTTTCCACCTGGGGTCGGTGTCCGGAAAGTGGACTCCGATGTCCCCGAAAGCCATTGCGCCCAGGATGGCGTCGGCGATGGCGTGGCAGAGCACATCCCCGTCGCTATGTCCCAACAACCCTTTGGCAAACGGAATATTCACCCCGGCGATAA
>CAZBFL010000123.1:0-3931 GCA_964491175.1 uncultured bacterium | reverse complement strand
CGTGAAACCATGTTGTATTTGTGATACGATATTCTTGCTCTTTGAAACCATTTTCTTAAACATTCTCTACCTCCTCACTTTCTCCTCCTATCAAGGAGGAGACGTTTAGTTAATATCAATATCTACTGCACAGGGGCAGAAAACAGGGCGGAGAAGAAAAAAGGCGTTCTTCTCCAGGAGACCCTGGAAAGAAAAGAAAGGTCGCCTTCGCGTAAAGCTACGGCGGGTCAAAGGAGGGATATGTATCACATCGGTGTGGATTTGCATAAGGACAGTATGACAATAGCCACGGCAAACAGCGAAGACGGAAAGATAAAGATTACGGAAATACCATGCAAGTGCGTCGGGAAGGTAAGGGAATTCTTCGCTTCGTTTTCCGGCAAGGAATGCCGGGTTCTGGTGGAGACGGTCGGCTTCTACCACTGGTTCTGGGATATGGTCAATCCCTTGGTTTCCGAGATGGTTTTGGTAAATGCGACTGAAGCCAGGAAGTATTCTGCCAATCAACCCAAGACCGATGTCAGGGATGCGAAGAAACTGGCCGAGCTTTCCCTGGATGGATCGATAGACAGAAACCCTTGTTTGCGGGTCTTTGTCCCCGACCGTAACTTGAGGGATTTGCGGGAAGCAACCAGGCACCGGCACCAGATTGCCCGGTCTCTGGCTCATGCCAGAAACAGATTCCGCCGCTACCTTCTGAAGAATAACTTCCCGGGACCGAAAGTTCTGGATAATTCCTCCATCCAGAAGTGGCTGGCCAGATGGGAAGAGAATCTTTCTTCTCTTCACCGGTTTGCCCTCAGACAACTGGAAGACCAGATTCTTATCCTCTCCCGGCAGGAGAGGGACACGGATGAAATAATCGCAAAGATGATGCAGGAGCCCAGGTTTAAAGAAACGGCGGGTAGAATCTCCTCGGTTCCCGGAGTGGGTAAAACCGCCACGCCCACCATCATTGCGGAAGTGGGTGATTTCAAGAGGTTTGCCGATCCGCAGAGACTGGCTTCTTTTGCCGGGCTTGTTCCCAGGGTGTTTCAATCCGGAAACAGTTGCCGGCACGGAAGAATTACCAAAAAGGGTTCCTCCAATCTGCGCTGGATACTGCAGCAGGCTGCCTGGACCGCTGTCAGAGAAGACGACGCCACCCAGAAAATCTTTGCCCGGATAGCCAGACGGTCCGGAAGAAAGAAGGCGGCGACCGCCATCGCCAGAAAGATACTCTGCTGGTTGTGGGCGATGGAAAGAAACGGAAAGAATTTCAGAGAGGAAAGAAAAGAGACGGCTTTGGACAGAAACGAACGGCCGGCAGTGACCTTGCAGGGTTTTATGGGTCAGCATCCCTTCGGGACAAGCCCGATAGCGTGAATAAGGCCTGCCGGCCGCGTATTCGTTCTCATGCGCTATAGGTAAAGCGCGAATAGTTGATTGCTGATGTCCAAGCCCTGTTTCTTCTTTCATGCTCATAACCGATTTATGGTAAAGGATATGATAATGGCATTGTAAGCAGAATATCTATCACAAATACACATAGTTGAACTTACCCCGCATAATCCCTCCCAATTTTAAGTCTTTATTCCACTTCCCAGGGCTTCTTTTCCGTTAAAGGAAATATTTTTTCCTTTAATTCTTTTTCGTAAACCGAGACTTTGGCGCCGGCCGATTCGATTTCTGTTTTGGATAAAGAAGCGCCCGGACCGGCAAACCTGGTCACCAGTATTTTAACCTCCTTTTGCATTTCCGATATCCTCTGCTGGACAGCAACCACTTCCCTTGCATTCCGGTCAAAAGAGTTCAGCCGTTCGGCGGCCAGGTTAAGGTCTGCCTCGACTTTCCGCAGGCGGCTGCGCAAACCGGGCAGCGGTTCTACCAGTCTTTTTGCTTCTTCAATGGTGCTTGTAAAACAGATGTGGTCAAAGGAAGCGTACTCGCCGTCCAAAGGAGAGAAAATTATGGAGGTAATATCCACCTCCGCGCCGATGTCTTTATAGAGGTCAAGCGCGGTCTCTCCTTCGTAGGCGGTCCATTCTTCGGGCGGGGTTAGCGCCAGTTGGCGGCTGGGGGTCCAGGCGACTTCTCCGGCCCGGTAGTTAAAATGCAGATCTTCGTTATTCTTACCGCGCCAGTGCAATTGGAGAATAAGGTGCTTGCCGCCCTTTTTCTTCCAGGCCATGGTCAGGTAACGGTACTGGCCCTCCTGTGGGTTCTCTCTTACAGGGATGACAAATCCTTTGCCAACCAATGCCTGGTTGGGGGTTACCCGGATAGATGCCTTGCCGGTATAAAAATCTTCCCCGTCAACGATTACCTTCCCGGAGAAATCGGCCCATTCGGCTCCGACCCGGTTTTTCAAGATAAAACTTCCGTCGTCCTCATAAAATTTCATGATGGAGGCGGAGGCAGGCCGGGCCGACAGACACAAAAACAGGCACAGGACAAAATACGACAAGTTTTTTTTAAAACCGTGGCCGCGCATAATTATCCTCCCGCATATTTAATTTTCTATTGACCCTTATTTTCCTTTAGAAACCTTTCTCCTTCCTTGTACATTATCTCCGTTCCTTCGTCAACCGTCGCCAATCCCAGGAGCATCTTGTCCAGTTCCCGGTAGTATACATTTTCCAGATACTCGCGTCCCCAGGCGGTGTGACCTTCGGGGTGCACGGTTGTCCGCTCGTACTGGTCAAGCATTATCCTCAGGTTTTCCGGCGGGGGACTCAGAAAGTATTTGTAGGCGGTCTCTTTATGGGCCGGAACGCAGTTTCGGCCCAGGAGCCGCTGGCCTTCCGGGCCGCAGAAGAACTTAATGAACTCCCAGCATTCATCGGGGTATTTTGTCTTTGAGTAGATGACCAGGGTGTTGATGCCGGGGGCGGCGGTTCGCGGCTTCTTGTCGTACCTGGGAATGGGAGATACGTCCCATTCAAAGGCAGTGGCTTTATTCAGAGCCTCCAGCTGGTGGGAGGATATGATAAACATCGCCACCTTGCCGGTCATAAACATATCCAGGGCCGTCTGGTACTGTTCGCCCCGGGGCAGGGAAGCCACGCTGGGGATTACCTTGTATTTGGAGCCTAGGTCAACCAGGAATTGAAAACCCTTCTTTGATTCGGGGCTGTTTACGACACATCTGGTCAGGTTGTCGTTAAACCTTTTAGCCCCGTGACTTACCAGGACTATATGGTCCGGAGGCAAAGTAGTACCGTACTGCATCACCCGGCCGTCCTGCCGGACGGTCAGTTTCTGAGCGGCCTTCACAAAATCATCCCAGGTCCACTTGTCGTCCGGGTAGGGAATTCCGGCCTTATCAAAGAGGGTCTTGTTGTAGGCCAGGGCCTCTGCACCCCAGGCGGTGGGGAAGGCGTAGAGTTTGTTGTCCAGCCCGGTACGCAGTATATCAAACAATCCCGGGAAGTAATCGTTTAGATCTATTTGGGATTTTTGAATATAGGGGTCCAGTTGGAGGAGGGCGCCTTTTTTCGCCAGGTCATAGACGTGGGCGCTAAACCACAAAAAGACATCCGGGGCGCTGCTCTCTCCGCCGGCTAACTGGGTTAGAATCTTCTCGGTCTTCTCGGCTATCTCCATCTTGACGGTAATCCTGTCCTGGCTCTGGTTGAAGGCATCAATAATCTTGTTCTGGACCGCAATCTGGGAGGGCAGGTACTCGTAAGAAACGTAGCGCAGGGTTATGCGCTTACCGGAGCCGGCGCCGGACGAAGCGTTCCGGCCTTTACATCCGGCAAAACAAATTATCAATGCCATACCTAACAAAACCGTCAACGCTCTCCTCATCTCTTCCTCCTCGAGAACCCGGCGGTGGGTAGCCGGCGTTAGATTATTATTGTTTACGTGAACAATTTAACACAAAATAATTACGCTGTCAATACGGAGAAATATACCTGAAATTCCGACATAAGAAATACAAGACGGC
>CAZBFL010000122.1:0-3993 GCA_964491175.1 uncultured bacterium | reverse complement strand
AAATAGGATACCATAGGTTCTCCTATTTGTCAAGTTATTTTATGCGTTTGTATTAATTCTCTATTTCAAAGCCTTTGGCCAGGAGGAAGCCGCGGCTGCGTTCGGCCAGGGGATACACGGAAACCAGGTCATAAAAACTCTTGCCGTGATTCGGTTCCAGGATATGCGCCATCTCGTGGATAATCACGTAATCCCGCACCCAGGAGGGCATAGCGGACAGCCGGTGCGAGATGCGGATTGTCCCACGGCGGCAATTGCAACTGCCGAAACGGCTCTTCTGGTTTGTCACGTACTTGATGGAATTTACAAGGATGCGCCCGTTAAAATAGCGCCGGTTCAATTTCGCGGCTATTTCGGCAAGGCCTTCCTTTCCTCTGAGTTCAGCAATTTTACTCTTCCGTTCAAACTTCTTCCGGAACCGCTCCACTATCACCCGGAGCCGTTCCTCGCTGATATTAGCCGGTGCGCTGACCTGCATCACGCCGTTCTTCATCCTGGCGCTGACGGTCTTGCGCCGGCGCAGACTGCGGGTAATTTGAATTTCCATCCCCCCCGCCTCACCTCCCCCTCTAAAGGGGAGGAATTAATGTGAATTTTTCAGAAATTACGAGTCGGTTGTTACACAGTTGCGGCCGGAAAGTTTGCTCTGGTACATCAGTTGGTCGGCTCTCTTTACCAAAGTCTCCGGTGAATCATCCGGGCGCGCCAGCGCGGCGCCGACAGAGATAGTAACGCTTATTCTGTCTTTACCTGACAATAAATTCGACTCCTCGACCAGAACGCGGTATTTCTGGGCGATACGAAACAACTCTTTTCCGGTAACGTTCGTAATGATGGCCACAAATTCTTCGCCGCCCCATCTTCCGATAAGGTCAAACGACCTGGCGTTATGAACAAGGGTGCCGGCAACCATCTTTAAAACCAGGTCTCCGGCTCCGTGCCCGTACGAGTCGTTCACTTTTTTAAAATGGTCGATGTCAATGAAAAGAAGGCCGAATTTCCAGCCGTACCGCTGCAGTTCGTTCAGTCTTGAATTAAGCCCGGCTTCAACGAATCGGCGGTTTCCCATCCCGGTCAAAGGGTCAAGCAAAACCATTTTACTAAGTTCTTCCAGCCTCTGCGTTAATCTATTCTTGGCCGATATGTCGCTGAATACCTCCACCGCGCCGACAATCTCTCCACTGGAATCCCGGAGCGGAGTGCCGCGTACCAAAACCGGCACCCGGTGCCCGTCTTTGTGCTTCAGGTAAACCTCGGCTTCCTGGTTTGTCCCTTCAAGCATCGCCCTGGCAAGCGGGCAAAGTTCACGGCAAAGTTCAACCCCCTGGCCGTCAACGTGGCTCAAAATATTGTCCCGGCAAAAACTGCCAACCACTTCTTTGCTCCGGTATCCGGTGATGCGCTCCGCGCCTTTATTCCAGTAGGAAATCCTTCTTTCCCGGTCAATGAAATAGACGCCTTCGAAAAGATTGTCAAGGATGCTCTTGTAAAGATCGTCACCGGCGACCGCCTCAGAATGACAAGGCGGATCAGGCAAGCCGATATCAACGCAAATGACTTCCCCGGTGTATCTCTTTGCGGCCGGATTGCGAAAACCGATTTTGGGATAACCCATAGTTACGGTCTTTATTGCTTTTATGGCTGTTCCCAACGGCTTTCCGGTATCCGCACCCAGGCCGCTGGGAACGTCGGCGGCGATTACCGGACACCCGAAACCATTTATCCGGTCTATTAATCTTATAAAAAATTCATCGAGAATGCCTTTAACGCCGATACCGAAGATGGCGTCTATGACCAGACCGGGAACAGGCAAATCGTCAAACACTTTGATTGCCCCCTCACCTTTATCCTCTCCCCCTGGGGGAGAGGAAATAATGAGGGGTGTATGACCCATGGCAACCAGCGCCTGGTAGTTAGCCTCGGTCTCCGGTGAAAACGGTTTGGGTTTACCCGTCAGAAAAATTTCCACCGGATAGCCATTAAGCAAAAGATGCCGCGCGGCCACAAAGCCGTCTCCGCCGTTATTGCCGTAACCGCAAAAAACAGATATTTTTCCCTGCCTGATTGTTTTCACCGCTTCGGCGGCAATCGCCTTCCCGGCGTTTTCCATCAGGAAAGCGGCCGGGATTCCGCACTCCTTTATGGCGCGGCTGTCCAGTTCTTTCATCTCTTTTACCGTAACGTATTTCATCTTAAACATTTTACAGGCGCACTACCAGAAAACAAGCCAGGAAAGCAACCGCGCCGGCCGCAAAAAAAGGCGCGCCGATATCGAAACTATAAAGGTAGCCGGATAAAAAGAAGCCGACCATCTGGCCCAGAGAACCGTACGCAAACGACTTACCGACATGCAGGCCGCGGATATCCTCCCCGGCATATTTTTGAACCAGGAAATTATGAATGGGGATATAGATACTGGCGCCCAGTAAATCATGCGCAAGCCAGATCGGTATCGCGATTGACGCCCTGGGAATAAAAGGGGTAAGTACTAACGAAAAACCGCTGAAAATCAAAGTGATAAGATAAAATAATTTCGGTTTTTTGCCCAGCAGTCGCCCCACAAACATCATCGGAAGCCCCATAGACAGGCGGTGCACAACCATTAAAGAGGCGATAACGACCAGTGACATGCCGAACCGGTCCCGGAAGTAAATGGGCATGGTGGGGCCGTGGGAAAGGCCGGTGTCGACGTTTAAGATAAAATAGATAACGGTCAGGTAACGCAGTTTCCCGGTAAGGTCAAAAGAAAAGATTTCCCGGACGTTCCGCCTCCCGGCCGCTTCTTTTCTTGGCGCGGCCTGAAAAAAAGTCCAGAAGAGCGCGGTTGCCAGAAAAAGGATTATGCCGGAGGTAAAAAAGACCGACGAGAGGGAGAAACGAATTGCGATTATCCCGGCCAGGAAGATGCCGGCCGCCTGAAAAACCCATTCGGTCCCCCGGTTCTTTCCGTAGGTATTCAGAAACTCCTTTTCGGCGCCTTCATAAAGAATAACCGACTGCATCGTTTCCTTGACGCCAAAGGCGCCCTCGCGCAAACTCTTCAGAAACATCTGGGCGCCGACGATATTGAAGAACGGCGTGCAGAAATTACCCAGACCGGACAAAAAGAGCGCGGCGGAAAAAAAAGGGCGTCGGCCAAAGATGTCGGAAAGGTACCCGGCATACTGGCGCATCAAGAAGGCAAAGAGAAACGACACCGCAAAGATATCCCCCATCCTGGGGAAACTTATCTTCTGGCTCTGGAGGTAAAAGGGGATGGATATTTCGTAAATACCGAAGGTCAAACCAAAGAGGCTTACGGCTACGAAGAAAACAAAGATGTTTCGCCGGCGCATATTATTATCCAGGAAAATCAGGCAAAGAGGGCGGCCAGAATACCCACCAGGAAGATACCGTCAAATACTCCGGCGCCGCCGATGCTCATCAACCCGCTGTAAGGCGGAAGATGCCCCAAATGGAGAAGGTCGGCGCCGATTAAGACGCCTAACACCCCGGAAATATAAGCCACCGGCGCCCGATTTTTGGGTGAAAAGATAAAAGCGCAGAGAATGGCCACCGCGGGCGGAATGAGCGTGGGAATCGTAATCCCAATTCCGGGCACGGGCCTGGCCAGAAGGTAACAGGTCAAAATTGAAATCACCGTACCGATAATCGTGGGGAAAAAAGGGGCCCTCGGCAGAAGCAGGAGGCAGATTAAAACGGGGATTATCGCTCCGCCGACGTTAACGGCCAGGGTCATATGCCCGAAAGGCGGCGGCTGGTAAAGAAACGGCCGGAAAATATCAAACCCCGGCGGAATGACAAACGGTTTTGCCGGAATTGAACTTTTAACGATTGGGATGTTGATGAGCGAACCGACCAGAGAAGATAAAAAAAGGAAGAAAGCAGCCGGCGCCGGTATCCCCAACCGGCCAAAAGCCGCCGAAACCACCCGAACCGGAATCAGGAGAAGAAGAACCGGAATCAGGAGAAGTATAAAGATAATCAGAAATA
>CAZBFL010000121.1:0-4077 GCA_964491175.1 uncultured bacterium | reverse complement strand
ATATACGTCTTAATATTCTTCTTTATTTCATCGTTCCGCTCAGCCGGCTTCGTCTCTAAAGTTGCGGAGGCGATAAACGGAAAACGGGACAAACCGGAAGAGCGGTAGGAAAAAGACGCTTCGGCGGCGGTCAACTCTGCTTCTTTCAGGTCTTCATCCAGCACTTTTATTCCGGCGACCACCTCGGAAACAGACCGTTCTTTAACTCCGGAGTTCATAAGCAAAACGCCGCCCAGCGACCCGGGAATTCCGGTCAGAAATTCAAGGCCGACCAGGTTATATTTTACCCCGAATCCGAGTATTTGCGAAACAAGGGCGCCGCTTTCCGCCAGAAGATATTTACCGGACCGCGAAATCCGGTTAAGCCGGCGGGTGGAAATAACGAGGCCGTCAAAACCTTCGTCCCGGACCAGGAGATTGCTGCCGGCACCCAGGATAAAAAACGGCTGTTTTTTCGCCTGCGCCCGGCCGATGAGTTCTTTTACTTCTGCGAGGTTATCCGGTTCCGCAAAAAGAGCGGCCCGCCCGCCAACTCTAAAAGTAGTGTGGTTCGCCAGCGGTTCGTCGGATTTAATCAACATAAAATTCTTAATATTTTACCCACAGCAGGGTCAGGCCGCGCGCCGGCACAGTCTTGCCGGCTTTCCGCCGGTCGCCTGCTTCTAAAATTTCCTTTACCGCCTCCGGTTTAATCTTACCCCGCCCAACATCCAGGAGCGTGCCGACGATATTACGGACCATCTTATAAAGAAATCCGCTGCCTATAACGGTAATGCCGACCAGTCCGGCCGCTTGAAAGAGGTCGGCCGGTTCCTTTCTTACTGTCAAATTATAGATGGTTCGTACCGGGTCTTTAACTTTCCGGCCGCTGGCCTGGAAAGCGGTAAAATTGTGCCGGCCGACCAGGTGCGCGGCTGCCTGCCTCATTTTTTTCAAGTTCAATTTTTCCGGAAAAAAATAGGCGTAGGGTGAAAGAAGGGGGTTCGCCGCGCTCGTGTTTTGAACCAGATAACGATAGGCCTTCTTTTTCGCCTGAAACTGGGGGTGAAAATCATCGGACACCTTCTGGACGGAAAGGACCCGAACGCTGTCGGGAAGAAGTCCGTTCAATCCCTGTTTTATCTTTTCGGCTGAACGGTCGACACCCGTTCGAAAAGCCACCACCTGGCCCAAGCTGTGCACGCCGGCATCAGTACGTCCGGAAGCAATGACCCCGGTCTTTTCGCACAATATGCGCGCCAGGGCTTCTTCCAGGGTTTCCTGCAGGGAATTGCCGTTGCTCTGTTTTTGCCACCCGCAAAAATCGGCGCCCCGGTAAGAAACAACTAATTTGAAGGTCTGTCTATCCGTCACCACGGGTGAAAAACTTTTTTTGCAGTAAAACTTCCCCGATCTGCACCGCATTCAGCGCGGCGCCCTTGCGCAGGTTATCGGATACCACCCAGAACGATATTCCGTTCTCTACGGAAAGGTCTTTGCGGATGCGTCCGACAAAGACCTCGTCCCGGCCGGCCGCCATTATCGGCAGCGGATACAGCGAACGGGCCGGATCGTCAATAACCGATACCCCCGGCGCAGATTTTAGAATGTCGGTTGCCTCCGCGGCCGAAATTTTGCCGGAGAAATCAATGGTCACCGACTCGCTGTGACCGATATATACCGGAACCCTCACGCAGGTTGCGGTAATCATCAGAGAACTATCGCCCATAATCTTCCGGGTTTCGTTAACCATCTTCATCTCTTCTTTGGTATAGCCGTTTTCCAGAAAAACGTCTATTTGGGGAATGAGGTTATGGGCTATTTGATGCGGAAAAACAAGCGGGTTTACCCGGTTTCCTTCCGCCAGGGCTTTGATTTGGGATTCCAGTTCCACGATCGCTTTCTGGCCGGCGCCGGAAACTGCCTGGTAGGTTGAAACGATAACCCGTTTAATACGCGCCCGCAGATGCAGCGGATAAAGAGCGCATACCATCTGGATTGTGGAACAGTTGGGGTTGGCGATTATCTTTTTCTCCGGCCGCAGCGCATCTGAATTTACCTCGGGCACCACCAGGGGCACCGTTTCTTCCATGCGCCAGCAGGAAGAGTTGTCAACGACAAAAATTCCTAATTTCTCCGCAATCGGCGCATATTCCCGGCTGATGGCGGTTCCGGCGGAAAAGAAGAGCAGGTCTATATTCCGGTCAAACGAATTCGCAGTCAAACGCTCAATCTTAACCGGACTGTCCCGAAAAGAGATGGTCTTCCCCTCGGAACGTTCGGAAGCAAAGAGACGAAGGGTCTCCACCGGAAAATTACGCTCCTCCAGAATGGAGACCATCCGGCGCCCCACGGCGCCGGATGCGCCGACCACACCAACTCTCACCGGGGTCAAGTTATTTCTTCCTTCGCAAAGTCGCTTTGTAGTCACGGGGACCGCGGGCGGGTACCTTGGTCTCCTGCACAATTACGTGCCCTTCCCGCGCCAGCCAGCCCAGACTCATCAAAAGGTAATCGCGCGGGTCGTCAATGTCCCGGCATAGTTCCTTGAGCAGGGCGCCTTCCGGTCTCTTGTCCAGGTACTGCCAGATATCACCGGCCACAAAACCAATCTTAGTAATCATACGTACCTCCTTTGCCCGCCGTAGCATGGACGCCCAAGGCATCCGTTTTGCGAAGGCGGGTCTAACGGCGACCCTGAAGGGTCGCACTACTTTATTTCTTATTTAAATTCCCGCATCGGGGACAGCGGGAAAAATTCTCGGCGATGCTGTCAATATATTGATGCAGGCACAAACCGCACGCCCACTCCCGGCCTTCCTTTGGAGTCAGGTCGGCTGCCCGACGCCGGCTTTCGTTGACCAGCCAGAGCAGGGAGATGACCCCGACCCCGATCAACAGGTAGAGACCCAAGGCCAGGCTTAAATCTATCGGTATCATTAATGACCCTTTATTTATTTTACCTTAACTTCCAACGATTTGTCCATCGTAACGCGTTCCGGGAAATGTGTTATAATAAATATTATGGCCAACGGACGGCGCAAAAATAAATACGGCTCAAAAGAAGCAAAGAGCGGCATCACCGCGAGATTACCCGCTATCGAAACCTGGCCCAATCAGTTTCCCGGTTATGAAATCACGATTACTTATCCGGAATTTACTTCGGTCTGCCCCAGGACCGGCCTGCCGGACTTCGGCGCCATAACCATCCGTTACCAGCCGGATAAACGGTGCCTGGAATTAAAATCCCTGAAGTTTTATTTTCTCGCCTACCGAAATCTGGGTATATTTTACGAAAATGTGGTAAATCGCATTCTGAAAGACGTGGTTGCGGCCGCCGGACCGAAATGGGCCCGGGTAACCGGTGAATTCACCGCCAGGGGCGGAATGAAGAGCGTCGCAGAGGCTTCTTATGGACTTCAAGGTAATATTCCAGCCGGAAGGGGTTGAATCTTCCGGCCTGCCCGGACTGACAATTTTGGAACTGGCCCGGCGGGCGAATATCGGCATTACCGGTTTCTGCGGCGGCCGCGGGACCTGCGGCAAGTGCCAGGTAAAAGTGGAGCCGGCGCCGCAGCCGAGCGAATTGGAGAAGAAGCAGATAACGCCGGAACGGCTCAAGGAAGGTTACCGGCTGGCCTGCCAGACAAAAATTACCGATTGCGACCTGACCGTCTTCGTGCCGCCGGAATCGCGCTTTTTCAACCTGAAAGTCCTGGTCTCCGGACTTACCCGGGATATCAAAGTCCACACCTGCATCCGGAAATATTATCTGCAGTTGCAGCCGCCCACCATTGAAGACCAACGTCCTGATTGGGAAAGAATGAGGTCGGCAATTTCAAGCGCTTCCGAATTCAGAGAAAATGAGATTACCGCCGGCATCTACCTGCTCCGGCGGATACCGTCCGTACTGAGAAGCAGCAATTTCAAAATAACGGCGGTCCTGGAAGAAAAACGCCTGATTTCCGTGGAACCCGGAGATACCGCCGGCCAGTCTTTCGGGCTGGCCTTTGACCTGGGTACCACCACCATCGTCGGCTCACTGCTCGACATCGGCAGCGCCCGGGAACTGGCGGTGGCTTCCCGGTTGAACCCGCA
>CAZBFL010000120.1:0-4078 GCA_964491175.1 uncultured bacterium | reverse complement strand
TGGCGGCGATGCTCCTGCCGGCGCTCTCCCAGGCAAGGGAGAAGGCAAGGCAGGCCTCCTGCATGAACAGTTTAAAACAACTGGGCCTGGCGATTATGATGTACACCAACGACTACGATGACTACTTCCCCATAAGTTTTGGAGACGGACTGGAGGAAGACTGGTGCTATGCGATCACGTCCTACATTGATACAACGGTTTCCCGAAGTGGCTGTCCCACCAACAGGGTCCGTTCAAACAGCGTCAGAACCTATGGTTATAACACTTCTGCCCTGGGTTCGTCCGCGGCGAATATCGCGTCCTCCCCAACCTCCTACGCCCACAGAAAGATTACCCAGATTCGCACCCCGGCAAAGCTGGTTATGGTGATGGACGGCAATTACAATGCCACCGAGACCGCCTGGAGATGTTACGAAGGCGTAGGAGTCTGGTGGGATACCAACTGGTTTAAGACCACCGGCCAACTTTACGGGCACGGCGGTTCCACTGCTGCGGAAATCGGACAGGTTAACATCCTTTGGGTTGACGGACACGTCTCTACCATGACCAAACAGGAGTTCCTTGGAGACAATTTCCAATGGTATCTCTGGTATTACGCAACCAACTGAGTTGTATAGGGCGGTTTGTACTTAATAAAAAAAAGGGGGGGTTGACCCCCCCTTTTTTTTATTAAGGGGAGAGCGCCTACCGCATCGTACTTTCCGCCGAGGCAACAGACAAAGAAAAGAAAGCGGCTTCAGAACTGCAGCGCTTCCTGAAAGAAATTTCCGGCGTTTCATTGTCCATTGTTGATGATGAATCTCCGCCTTTAGATACGGAAATCATCCTGGGGAACAGCCGCCGCCGGGCCGATACAGAGATATATCAACCTGATACATAAATCTTCGGAATTCAATAGATTTTTCAGAAAGGTCAAGAAATGGACAATGGGAAGTTTATAAATCTAAAATTTTAAGAATACCAGACTAAGATTGTAGGCCCCGGAGACTGGGCAGAATGCAGGCATGCAGGTGTGGTTCATAAATTAACAATCTACCTTGAAAGAATTCCTGAAAAGCAAAAAGAAGTCAGCAAACGACCAACGGAAAACATCAGAGATGAATATAAGGGAAAAAAGAAAACCCGTGGCGGATCAACTGAAGAACAAGGAGATGCAGGTGTAAGAATGTTTTATTCGGGAAATTGACCATTTGTGCCTAATTTGTGCCTGGACAAAAGGAAAATAGGGGATAATAGAGGTTAATAGAAGATAATAGATACTAATTGGAAATCGGTGTGGCACAAGGGCTAAAGGGCGGAAAACGTTGTGCGACAACGGTTTAGCCAAAACCGCCCGGTCTTTCTTTTAAGGCGGGTGTGGCAGGTTCGAGTCCTGCGCGGCCTACTTTTAAGCCCACCTGAAAGCAGGACGAGAAGAGAGCGAAGTCAGACATTGCGACAAATAGGCAGCAATGTCAGCGAATGGCCGACCCGAGGCGCAGTGAAAGCCGAGCGGCGCCGAGTCCTGCGCGGCCTACTGCGAAAACCGTTGCGCCACAATGCTTTCCGGCGTTTTTGCATTGTGGCTTTTTTATTGTCATTACCTGCTTGTGGCTAGATTGTGGCTGGACCGAAGTGAAATAAGAGCGGATTTACTGCCCCACTGATGTGCGACAATTATAATTACCGGGCAACGACAATTAAAATTACCGGAAAAAGTAAGTAAGGCTATATACTATCCAGACTGAAGGAAAAAGGAGGCCTGGATGGTAAGCAACTGGCAAGCGAGGAAACTAATAATGCACAGGAACAAAGGACTTACAATAGAGGTGGCAGCGGTGAAATCGGGAATGAGCGACAAAACGGCCCGGAAGTATCTGCGTTTAAGAAAGACGCCCAGCCAGTGCGTCAAAGCGCATACCTGGCGGACAAGGGAAGACCCGTTTGTTGATATCTGGGAAGAAGTCAAAGGATATCTGGAAACCAACGCCGGCTTTGAAAGTAAAAGTCTTTTTGAGCATCTGCAACGGAAGTACCCGGGCCGTTATCAAGACGGCCAGCTCCGGACATTGCAGCGAAAGATAAAGATATGGCGGGCGACGGAAGGGCCGCAGAGAGAAGTCTTCTTTCCCCAGGAGCATACCCCGGGAAAGATCGGGGAATCAGATTTTACGCACATGACGGAATTGGGGATAACCATCGGAAAAGAGTTATTTCCGCATCTTATGTATCACTTTGTTCTGCCGTATTCCAATTGGGAAACCGGGATGGTGTGTTACGGGGAGAACTACGAGAGTTTGAGCGAGGGATTTCAGAATGCGGTCTGGGAACTGGGCGGAGTGCCCGCACATCACCGGACCGACCGGTTATCGGCTGCCGTTAACAAAGAATGCAGCCGGGAAGAATTCACCGCCAGGTACAACGGACTGCTCCGGCATTATGGAATAGAAGCCAAACCGACTTCTGCCGGAAAAGCCCACGAAAACGGCGATGTCGAGCAGCGGCATCACCGGTTTAAGAACGCGGTGAATCAGGCGCTTCTTTTTCGAGGCAGCCGGGATTTTGATGATGGGGAAGAATACCGCAGTTTTATCCGGCGCCTGTTTGTTCAACTGAACGCCGGCCGGCAAAAACGACTGGCGGAAGAACAGGCGGTGCTCAAAGCGCTACCAACCCGGAGATTGGACGATAGCCGCCGGATGCGGGTAAAAGTGGGACCCGGCAGCACCATCCGCGTTTTGCACAATACCTACTCGGTGGAGAGCCGCTTAATCGGAGAAACAGTGGAAGTGAAAGCAACAGCGGATTATTTGGAGATTTGGTACGGACAGAAGCAGGTAGACAGATTCCCACGGTTACGGGGCGAATCCAACCATGCGATTCAGTACCGGCATATTATTGACTGGCTGGTGCGCAAACCCGGGGCGTTTGAACAGTACCGGTACCGGGATGCTTTGTTTCCAACCACCATATTCCGAATGGCATATGATTGCCTGCGCCGGGAGCATCCGGCCAGCGCCCATAAACGCTACCTGGAAATCCTGCACCTGGCGGCAAAGGAGAGCGAATCAGGCGTCGGGCAGGTACTGCGGACATTCATGGAGAAGGGGAAGGAACTTACCGGAGAAAGCATTCGGCTGTCGCTGGTCTCAAAACAGATGTGCTCCACTGTCCCGGATATCGGTCCGATATCCATCAACCTGGCGGCGTACGATGAAGTTTTGGAAGGGCGTGAGGTGTCGTTATGACCCATGCGGCAGAAATAAACCCCCGGCTGATGGAGTTGCTCAAAGATTTGCACCTGCCGGCATTTCGGGAATCATATGCGGAACTGGCCAAGACCGCAGAAAAAGAATCGCTGCCGTATCCGGAGTATCTTTTGGCATTAAGCGAGCGGGAGTCGGAAGAGCGGCAACAAAGAAAGATTGCACGATTCCTACGGGAATCCCGATTACCCCTGGAAAAAACATTCCGGTCATTCGACCGGAAACGGATACCGGCTCCGGTCCAGAGTATTGTAAACAATCTCCTGGACGGCTCTTTCACCAACCGGAGAGAGAATGTCCTGGCTTTCGGTAATCCCGGCAGCGGCAAGACCCATCTTATCTGTGCCGTCGGTCATGAATTGATCCAACGCGGCCGGCCGGTTTACTTTACGACCTGCAGCCTACTGGTACAGGACCTGCTTATCGGAAAGCGGGCCTTAAAACTGGCGCGGGTATTGAAACGCTTTGCCCGGTATCAGGCAGTAATAATAGACGATATCGGCTATGTCCAGCATAATCGGGAAGAGATGGAGGTGTTATTCACTTTTCTGGCGGAGCGGTATGAACGAGGCAGTGTGATGCTCACCAGCAATCTGCCGTTTTCCAAATGGGAATGTATCTTCAAAGACCCCATGACCACAGCCGCGGCAATTGACCGGTTGGTGCACCACAGTATTATCCTGGAACTGAACCTGCCCAGTTACCGGCTGGAGCAGGCAAAGAAGAAAAGCACAAAAACAGAACGAAGAAAGGAGGAAGTGTCTACGGAAAAGCAGGAATTCAATGGGGAAAAATAATTGTCGCTGGCGGGTATAAATAATTGACGTTAATCA